>JBQCIZ010000438.1:0-3197 GCA_051953235.1 Nitrobacter sp.
ACACCAGCGTCCGCAAAACGCATTGCGGCCTTGCGGGTGATCTCCTTCACTTCGGGATCGACCGGCGTGATGCCGAGGTCGGGCGAATAGGCGACACGTTTCGGTTTCTTCCCGGAGCGGGCGGCCGAGAGAAACGAAGTCGGCAGCTTTGGCAGCGAGAGCGGGTCGGCCCGATGCTCGCCGCTCATGGCATCCAGCATCAGCGCGAGATCCTCGATGTTGCGCGCCATCGGGCCCTGCACGCCGAGATTGCGGTCGATCTTGGCGGCGGGCGTATGGGCGACGCGGCCGATGCTCGGACGCATGCCGACGATGCCGCAGAAGCTTGCGGGATTGCGCAGCGAGCCGCCCATGTCGGAGCCGTGCGCCAGCCACGCCGTCCCGGAGGCAAGCGCCGCCGCCGCGCCGCCGGAAGAGCCGGCCGCCGAGCGCGTCGTGTCCCACGGATTGAGCGTCGGACCGAACACCTCGTTGAAGGTGTTGGCGCCGGCGCCGAATTCAGGCGTGTTGGATTTGGCGTAGATCACCGCGCCGTTGCTTTCGAGGCGCTCGACCAGAATGTCCGATTGCGCGGGCACCGTATCCTTGTAGATCGGCGAGCCCTGCGTCGTCAGGACGCCCGCGACGTTGGTCAGGTCCTTGATCGGGACCGGCAAGCCTGCGAGCAACCCGCGCTCGCCGGCGGGCTTCTTCATCAGCTCCTTCGCATTCTTGCGGGCGCGATCGAAACACAATGTCGGCAGCGCATTGACCGCGCCGTCGACTTCGGCGATGCGCTTTTCAAGCACGTCGAGCAGATCGAGAGGAGATACCTGGCCGGAGTTCAGCTTGTCGACCACGGCGCACGCCGTTGCCTTTATCAATTCCTGATCGGTTGCCACCATGCGTCTCCCGGCCGTTTTTTGTTTCTCAAACGATATAGCGGTCTAGACCATTTTCCTGCAAGCTGGAAACAGATCGGGCATGATCCCGGCGAAGATGGAGCGGAGGATTTCTCATGGCTGCGCCATTCGGCGATACCAACTGGCGGGGCATGAGCCAGGAGAAGCGCGATCTTGGTCTCAACAACGGCCTTGCCGTGCCCAATGGCGCAGATCTGGTCGCCGGGTGGGACAAGCGCTCCGCCGAACTGCGCACGCGCCATCCGGATCATCTCGATTTGAGATATGGTCCGCACGAACGCAACCGGATCGATTTCCTCAAGGCCGCAGACGGCGGTCCGACCTTGTTGTTCATTCACGGCGGGTATTGGCAGACCCGCGCCAAGGAGAGCTTTACGACCTTCGCGGCCGGTCCGATGGCACATGGCATCAACGTCGCATTGATCGGCTACACGCTGGCGCCGGAGGCGACGCTCGACCAGATCGTCGCGGAGATTCACAGCGGTCTGGATTTTCTGGCCGACAAGTTGCCCGCGCTCGGCGGCGATCCCCGGCGTATCGTGGTCACCGGCTGGTCCGCCGGAGGGCATCTGACCTCGATGGCGCTGTCGCATCCGCATGTAAAGGCGGGCGTGGCGATCAGCGGCATCTTCGACCTCGAGCCGATCCGGCACAGCTATCTCAACGTCAAGCTCGGGCTTGACGAGGAGACCTCGCGGCGCAACTCGCCAGTGAAGCAGAAGGGCGGACCTCCGAAGCCGCTGTCACTCGTGGTCGGCAGTGCCGAATTGCCGCTGCTGCGGCAGCAGACGGCGGATTTTGCCGCTTACCGTGCTTTGCACGGGCTTCCGGTGTCCTACGAGGAAATTCCCGGCGCCGACCACTTCAGCATTATGGACGAACTGGCGTCTCCAACGGGGCGGATCACCACGCTGATCCGCGAGGCGCTCGCGCAAGTCAGCAGTTAGCTCCAGCCTGCACTGTAGCCGCCGTCCACGGTATAGATCACGCCCGACGTGTAGCCGGAGCGGTCGGAGGCGAGAAACGCCATCAGGTCGCCGATCTCGCGGGCATGCGCCGGGCGCCCCAGCGGCAGACCCTTCTGATACTCGCGGTAGCGGTTCTCGTCGCCGAATTCGTTCTTCGCGCGCGTCTTCAGCAAGGTGACGTGGCGGTCGGTGCCGACAGGGCCCGGATTGATGCCGACGACACGGATGTTGTCCTTGAGGCTCTTGCCGCCGAGCGCGCGGGTAAACGCCATCAGCGCGGCGTTGCCTGTGCTGCCGCAGATGTAGTTGGCATCGAATTTTTCGCCGGCCGCGCCGATGTCGTTGACGATCACGCCATGGCCGCGCGCCTTCATCTGCGCATAGATCGCGCGGGTGAGGTTGATGTAGCCGAAAACCTTCAGTTCCCAGGCGTGGCGCCACGTCGCCTCGTCGATTTTCTCGATCGAGCCGCCCGGAATATCGCCGGCATTGTTGACGAGGATGTCGATGTCGGCCGCATCCTTCGCAAGCCGCGCGATGTCGTCGGCCTTGCGCAGGTCGGTGACGTGAACGGAGGCGTCGATCTGATGCGCCGACCGCAGCCGGTCGGCCAGCGCCTTCAACTGCTCGCCGTTGCGCGCAGCGAGGCGCAGATGGCAGCCTTCCTCGGCGAAGGCCTCGGCTGCGGCCGCGCCAATTCCCTTGGATGCGCCGGTGATCAGGACGCGCTTGCCTCGCAGATGAAGGTCCATGAAATGCTCCCAGTGGTGAACCGTTCGGCATAGATTAGCCTGAACCGGTCAATGGCCAACAAAATGGCGCGACTGTCTTTTAGCTTGTCATGGCCGGATTTATTCCGGCCATCCACGTCTTAGCGGAGCCTCAGCAGAAAAGGCGTGGATGGCCGGGACGAGCCCGGCCATGACGAAGGAATCTTTGGATATTACAAATATCCTTCGCCGGCCTCGGCTGCGAAGCGGCCGGGATCGCCTTCCCAGACGATGCGTGCGTGTTCGAGCACATAGACGCGATCGGCATGGGGCAACGCGAAGGTGACGTTCTGCTCGCCGAGCAGCACCGTGATCGGCGTGGTCTGCCGCAGTTTTTCCAGCGCCTTCGACAACAGTTCGAGAATGACCGGCGCAAGGCCCAGCGTCGGCTCGTCGAGGATCAGGATTTTCGGTTGCATCATCAGCGCGCGGCCGATCGCAAGCATCTGCTGCTCGCCGCCGCTGAGGGTCTGCGCCAACTGTCCCTGACGTTCCTTCAGGATCGGGAACAACTCGAACAGCCAGTTGATCTGCTTGTCCTTCTCCGCAGGCGGCAA
>JBQCIZ010000439.1:0-2173 GCA_051953235.1 Nitrobacter sp.
GAAGTTCGATCCCGATCTCATCATCAAGCTGATGTCTCGCGCCACGGTGTTGATGGGCGTGCCGACCTTCTACACGCGGCTGCTGCAGAACCCCGCATTGACGAAAGAAGCGACGAAGCACATGCGGCTGTTCATTTCCGGCTCCGCGCCGCTGCTCGCCGACACCCACCGCGAATGGTCCGCGCGCACCGGACATGCCGTGCTCGAACGCTACGGCATGACCGAAACCAACATGAACACCTCGAACCCCTATGACGGCGATCGCGTGCCCGGCGCCGTCGGTCGCGCCCTGCCCGGCGTATCCGTGCGCGTCACCGATCCCGACACCGGCAAGGAGTTGCCGCGCGAGAGCATCGGCATGATCGAGGTCAAGGGCCCGAACGTGTTCAAGGGCTACTGGCGGATGCCGGAAAAGACCAAAGCCGAATTCCGCGACGACGGCTTCTTCATCACCGGCGATCTCGGCAAGATCGACAACAAGGACTACGTGCACATTCTCGGCCGCGGCAAGGATCTGGTGATCTCCGGCGGCTTCAACGTCTATCCCAAGGAGATCGAGAGCGAGATCGACGCCATGCCGGGCGTGGTCGAGACCGCCGTGATCGGTGTGCCGCATGCCGACTTCGGCGAAGGCGTCACCGCCGTCGTGGTCTGCAACAAGGGCACCGACCTCAGCGAGGCCAAGGTGCTGGGCGCGCTCGACGGACGGCTCGCCAAATTCAAGATGCCGAAGCGCGTGCTGTTCGTCGACGAATTGCCGCGCAATGCCATGGGCAAAGTGCAGAAGAACATTTTGCGCGACAATTACAAAGACCTCTACGCCAAGACCTAGCAAACGAGAGAGCCGCTAGTCGTCGACCTCTTCTTTGGTCAGCGCGCCCGTGTGCGGATCGACATGGAATTCCATGATCTTTCCATTCTTCGTGCCTTTGCCTTCCCAGTGGCCGTCATCGGCTTCGAGCCCGGTGATATTGCTGTAGCCGGCCGCGTTCAGCTTCCCCATCACCTGCTCCTTGTTCATCCAGTCCGAACCCGGCTGATCCGCGGACGCATATCCGGCAATCCCCGAGACAATAACGGCTGCAACAACCACCAGCTTTCGCACCTGCATCGTGTGTTTCCTGCGTTGGTTGTTTCGGTGGAACAGCCCTAACCGGGTTCATTTGAGAAGGTTCCGATTTGGAGCATGCTGACACGTTCTGGCAGCAGCCCATGCTAGGCTGGCGCAGCCAGGAGCCTCCCATGTCCCGCGCCCAACGCCTGCTCGACCTGATCCAGGCCCTCCGCCGCCATCGCTTCCCGGTGACCGGCGCGGCCCTTGCCGGCGAACTCGGCATCTCGCTCCGCACGCTCTATCGCGACATCGAGACGCTGAAGGCGCAAGGCGCCCATATCGATGGCGAGCCGGGCGTCGGCTACATCCTGCGGCCCGGCTTCATGCTGCCGCCCTTGATGTTCTCCGAAGAGGAGATCGAGGCGCTGGTGCTGGGTGGCCGCTGGGTCGCCGAACGCACCGACGAGCCGCTGGGCAGGGCGGCGAGCAACGCGCTGGCCAAGATCGCGGCGGTGCTGCCGGACGATCTCAAGCTCAGCCTTGAAACATCGACGCTGCTGATCGGCCCCGATCAGCGCGTCGCGGCCGGCGATACGGAACTGCCCAAGGTACGCGAGGCCATCCGGACCGAGCGCAAGCTCCGCATCAGCTATATCGACGCCGACGAGAAAAACACCCAGCGCACCATCTGGCCGTTCGCGCTCGGATTCTACGAACGCACGCGCGTCATCATGGCGTGGTGCGAAATGCGCGAAGGTTTCCGGCATTTCCGCACCGATCGAATCCGAACGCTGAAACTCGCGGAAACCCGCTATCCGCGCCGCCGCATGGCGCTATTGAAGGAATGGCGCGCGATCAGCGAAACGCCCCAACCATAACTCCCCACTCGGGCTTTAGATGATCATGCGGCGCGGTCGCGCTCACAACAGGCTGATGACGAAGCGGCTGCCGACGATCAGCAGATAGCATCCGAACGCAACCTCGAGCGTGCGCTTCGACATCGCATGCGCCACCCTGACGCCGAGCGGCGCCACCAGCAGGCTGGTCGGCATCACCAGAACGGCCCCGATCAGCGACACGTAACCCAGCGCGAATGGCATCTGCAGTGCCGTCACATCG
>JBQCIZ010000440.1:0-3593 GCA_051953235.1 Nitrobacter sp.
TAACACCGTCGACTTCATCCTGAGTTCGCCAAATCCCATTCTGAATTCGCAATGGGATACCTGGTACATCATGGACAAGAAGTGGGCCGAGGCCAACAACTCGGTCGAGCCGACGCCCGCCGCGGCGACCACGCCGAGCTACGCCTCGCTGCACGCCAACGGCACCGGCGCCTTCTCGGTCGAGAGCCATCAGCCTGGCGTAAAAACCGTCTTCAAGGCCAATCCGAACTGGTGGCGCAAACCCGAGCACAATCTCAAGGAGATCGTCTTCACGCCGATCCATTCCGACGCCACCCGCGTCGCCGCGCTGCTGTCGGGTGAGGTCGATGTGATCGAGCCGGTTCCGATCCAGGACATCTCCCGCGTTAACGCGAGCTCCAATGCCAAGGTTCTCACCGGCCCCGAGCTCCGCACCATCTTCCTCGGGATGGATCAGACCCGCGACGAGCTGCTGTATTCGAACGTCAAGGGAAAGAATCCGTTCAAGGACGAACGGGTCCGCGAAGCCTTCTACAAGGCGATCGACATCAACCTGATCAAGACCCGCGTCATGCGCGGCCTGTCGACGCCGTCGGCGCTGATGATCGCGCCGCAACTCTTCAAGCTGTCGAACGAGTTTACGCGTCCCCCGTTCGATCCGGATGGCGCAAAGAAGCTGCTGACCGAAGCCGGCTATCCCAACGGATTCGAGGTCGGCATGGACTGCCCGAACGACCGCTACGTCAATGACGCGGCGATCTGTCAGGCCGTGGTCGGCATGCTGGCGCGGATCGGCGTCAAGGTGGACCTGCTGGCGCAGCCCAAGGCGCAGTACTTCGCCAAGGTGCTGAAGCCGGGCGGCTACAAGACCTCGTTCTATCTGCTGGGCTGGACGCCCGGCACGCTGGACTCGCACAACGTGCTGCACGACATCATCGGCTGCCGGGATAACCCGAACAGCTCCCGCGGCGAAGCCAATCTCGGCGGTTACTGCAACAAGAAAGTCGATGCCCTCACCGACCAGATCCTGCAGGAAACCAACACCGACAAGCGAGATCAGTTGATCAAGCAGGCGTTCGAAATCGTACAGAAGGACTACGGTTATATTCCGCTGCATCAGCAGGCCCTGGCCTGGGGCGTCTCGAACAAGGTGAAGCTCACGCAGCGCGCGGACAATCAGGTCCTGCTCTACTGGGCCACCAAACAGGAATAAGAGGCGTCCCGTTTGAAAGTCCCGGCAACCTTCGCGGTGTCCGGGACTTTTCATTTCGGGCCGTCATGCACCTCGCTTGCCGGTGTGAAGGAATTCCATGATCGCGTTCGCGCTTCGCCGGGCACTTCAGGCAATCGGGGTCATGCTTGCGGTTGGCGTGATCGCGTTCTCCATGTTTCGCTTTGCGGGCGATCCCGTCAGCCAGATCGTCTCGATCGATACGCCGGCGGCCGAGCGCGCGCAGGTTCGCAAATCGCTCGGCCTTGATGATCCGATTCTCGTGCAATTCGGCCGCTATTTCGTCAACGCCGCGCAGTTCAAGTTCGGCGTGTCGTACCAGTTTCGGCAACCGGTCTCCGCACTTCTGAAAGAGCGTATGCCGGCAACGCTCGAGCTTGCCACCTGCGCGACGATCTTTGCGATCGTGTTCGGCATTCTGATGGGCGTCTATTCGGCGTTGCGGCGGGATTCCATTCTCGCAAAGCTATTCCAGGCGATCTCGCTGATCGGAATCTCGCTGCCGACCTTCCTGATCGGCATCCTGCTGATCTACCTGTTCGCCGTCATCCTCGGCTGGCTGCCATCCTACGGCCGCGGCGACGTGGTGCGGATCGGCTGGTGGACCACCGGTCTGCTCACGGTGTCCGGCCTCAAGGCGCTGATCATGCCGGCAATCACGCTCGGTCTGTTCCAGATGACGCTGATCATGCGGCTGGTGCGGGCTGAAATGCTCGAGGTATTGAGAACCGACTACATCCGTTTCGCGCGCGCACGCGGCCTGACCACTCGCGCCATTCACTTCGGTCACGCCCTCAAGAACACGCTGGTCCCTGTCATCACGGTCGCCGGCCTGCAATTTGGCTCGGTGATTGCATTCGCGATCATCACCGAAACCGTGTTTCAGTGGCCGGGAATGGGATTGTTGTTCGTGCAGGCGATCCAGAACGTCGATATTCCGATCATGGCGGCGTATCTTCTGGTGGTGTCGCTGATTTTCGTGACCATCAACCTTATCGTCGACATTCTCTACACCGTGGTCGATCCGCGCCTGCGCTCGACCGTCAGCCGCGCAAGCTGAGGGGGCGACCATGACCGATGCTGTCGCCCCTGAAATCGCTGCACGCCCACCCAGCCTGGCACGGCGTTTCCTGCAGAGCGACCTGCTCTACTCGTTCCGCCGCTCGAAGCTCACCATGGTGGCCGCGGCCGTTACCCTGCTGTTCTTCCTGGTGGCGATCTTCGCGCCGTTGCTCGCGGTTCAGAATCCGTTCGATCCGGCCCAGCTGCAACTGATGAACTCGCGCATTCCGCCGCTGTGGAGCGCGGACGGCCAGAGCCCCTTCCTGCTCGGGACCGACGAACAGGGCCGCGACGTGCTGTCGGCCATTCTCTACGGCTTGCGGATTTCGCTCACCGTTGGTGTGCTCGGCGTGCTGTTCGCGAGCACGCTCGGGATCGCGCTCGGTCTTACCGCCGGCTACTTCGGCGGCGTCATTGACAGCCTCATCATGCGGATCGCCGACGTCCAGCTCACCTTTCCCGCAATCCTGATCGCGCTTCTGATCGATGGCGTCGTGAAGTCCGTGTTCGGCAATCAACTGGACGCCGGGGGAACGCTCGCGGTGCTGGTTGTCGCGATCGGGCTGAGCTTCTGGGTGCAATATGCCCGCACCGTGCGCAGTTCGGTCATGGTCGAGAAGAACAAGGACTATGTCGCCGCCGCGCAACTGATTGGCCTTCCGGCGCCGGTCATCATGATACGCCATGTGCTGCCCAATGCCATGGGACCGATCCTCGTGATCGCCACCATCAATCTGGCGCTGGCCGTCATCACCGAGGCGACGCTGTCGTTTCTGGGGTCCGGCATGCCGGACACCATGCCCTCGCTCGGAACCCTGATCCGCATCGGCAACAACTACCTGTTCTCCGGCGAATGGTGGATCGTCGCCTTCCCTGGCTTTGCGTTAGCGGGCTTGATCCTTGCCATCAATCTGCTCGGCGACTGGCTGCGCGACGCCCTCAATCCGAAGCTGCGATGATGTACCCAATAACCCTCATGTATCGGACCGCATGACCGAACCCGTTCTCTCCGTTCAAAACCTCCGGGTCGAGTTCACGACGCGTCGCGGCGTGCTGCGGGCGATCGACGGCATTTCCTTCGACATCGCCAAGGGTGAGGTGCTGGGGGTCGTCGGCGAGTCCGGCGCAGGCAAATCCGTCACCGGCAACGCCGTAATCGGCCTGATCGACGCACCCGGCTGGATCGCCGGCGGTGAAATCCGCCTGTCGGGACGGCGCATCGACAACCTGCCCGCCGAAGAGATGCGCAAGATCCGCGGAAAACGCATCGGCATGATCTTTCAGGATCCGCTGACCAGTCTCAATCCGCTCTACAAGATCG
>JBQCIZ010000441.1:0-5232 GCA_051953235.1 Nitrobacter sp.
CAATAAATGGGTCGAACCTCTCGATACGTATCTCAACGACAAATCGTTGACGGATACCGCGTGGTTCAACTTCGACGACATCATCCCGGCGTGGCGAAGCGCCAACGGCATCAACGGCAAGCTCTATGGCATGCCCTATGATGGCGAGGTCACGATCCAGGTCTATCGCAAGGATCTCTACGATGCGAAAGGCCTGAAGCCCGCAGACACGCTCGAAGCCTACGTCGCGAACGCGGCGGCACTGAACGCGCCGAACGACCGTATCTGGGGCGCAGCGTTGCGCGGGCTCGCCGGTGCCGGCCAGAACATGTACATCTACCCATCGATTTTCCGCGAATTCGGCGGCGACTGGATGAAGGGCGGCAAGCTGACGGTCAACGGCCCGGAAGCCGAAGCGGCGCTCTCCTGGTATGTCGACCTGATGAAGAAGTATGCGCCGACCGCGGCCGCGAACTGGAACTGGCCCGACATCGCCGATGCATTCTCGCAAGGAACGGTCGCTAGCTACATCGACGCGCATTCATCGGCGTCGGTGATCAACAATCCGCAAAAGTCCAAAATCATCGGCAAGGTGGCCTATGCCCGTTGGCCGAAGGGCCCATCCGGTAAGCGCACCACCTCGATCTGGAATTGGGGTTTCCCGATCAACGCGGCGCTGAGCGAAAAGAAGAAGAAGGCGACGTGGCTCTTCATCCAGTGGGCCGCGAGTGCCGAAACCCAGGCCCGCACAGCCCATCGTTTCGCCGGCCCAACCAAGCGCTCCGGCGTCAATCGCACCTCGATCTGGAAGGATCCCGACTACATCAAGCTGATGAACGGCTTCGGTCCCAACTTCGTCGAAGCCACGATGGACGCGCTGCAACACGACACCGACGTCGATTGGCGTCCGCGGGTGCCGCAGTGGCCGGCGATCGGCGACACCATGGCGACAACGATCCAGTCGGCGCTATCGGGCCAGGCGACCATCAAGGCCGCTCTCGACGAAGCTCAGCGCCGCATCGAACCGATGATGCGCGGCTGATCGATGGCTGCGTCCGCAATCGCGTCGGCCGAAACGGGAAGCCATGGCGCTTCCGCCGATTTCGGCCACGCGCTGGCACAACGCGAACGCCGGTTTGCAGCAGCCCTGCTCGCGCCGGCGTTTCTCGCACTGCTTGCGACCACGACGTTTCCACTGATCTTCCTGGTCTGGACCAGCACGTTGCGGATGAATCTTGCGATGCCGTTCATGAACGGATTCGTCGGATTCGAGAACTATCGGGTGCTGATCACCGACGACCGCTTCTGGTCGTCGCTTATAGTCAGTCTGGTCTATACCAGCGCAACCGTCGCTCTCCAGGTCGCAATCGGATTGGCGCTGGCGCTTCTGGTCATGGATATGAAGCGCGGCCAGGGCTGGTTCAGGCTGGTCGCAATCCTGCCGGTGGTGCTTTCGCCGGCCGTTGTCGGCATGATCTGGCGGACATTCATGCTCGCTCCCGATTTCGGCATCGTTGACTTCCTTGCTATCAACGCTGGTCTCGGCAGCCAGAACTGGCTCGGCGACCCCACTCTTGCGATGGTTTCGGTGATCGCGATCCACACCTGGCAATGGACGCCGTTCGCCTTCATGGTGCTGCTTGCATCGCTGGCCTCGCTGCCCGAAGACATCTACGAAGCCGCCCGCCTCGATCGTGCGACGGCGTGGCAGCGATTCCGGCGTATCACCCTGCCGCTGCTTCGTCCGGCGATCGTCATGGTCGTGATCATGCGCACCATGGTTGCCCTGACCGCGTTCGCGGCAATCTTCACCGTCACGGGGGGCGGCCCAGGCACGGCAACTGAAATCCTCAATCTCTATGCCTACCGGAAATCCTTCACCGAACTCTCCATTGGCTACGGTGCGGCTCTCGCCGTTGCCCTGTTGATCGTCACGATCATCATTTCGGGCGTGCTGTTTGCGCTGCGGAGAGCGAAATGACCGCGAGACGCCTCCGCACCGCCGTCGTGCTCGCCATTTCAGCGGTGTTTCTGCTGGCCTGGGCCTTTCCGATCATCTGGAGCGTCCTGAATTCGTTCAAGACCGATTCCGATGTGCTGGCCTATCCGCCGAAGCTTATTTTTTCGCCCACACTCGGCGCTTATCGGGACGTGCTGTTCGGTTCCGGCTCGATCCTGCCGAACCTTGTTTCGAGCATGATCATATCGGTGGGCACGACCATCGTGACCATGCTGATGGCTGTTCCCGCCGCCTACGCCCTGGCGCGGCTGCGCTTCCGCGGAAAGAAATTCGCAGGCTTCTATGTGCTGACGACGCAAATGCTTCCGCCTGTCGGCATCATCATTCCCTATTTCCTCGTGCTGCGGAACATCGGCTGGATCGACACCTATCAGGGCATCATCCTGATCTATCTGTCGTTCTCCCTGCCCTTCGCAATCTGGCTGCTGGTTTCCTATTTCGAAGACATTCCGTTCGAAATGGAGGAAGCAGCATACCTCGACGGCGCAAGCCGGCTGCGTACGCTGTGGCGGATCATCATTCCGCAGGTGCGCGGCGGCATTGCCGTCACAATCGTGTTCGTGTTTCTCAATGCGTGGAACGAGTTCCTGTTCGCTGTCGTGCTCAGCGGCAATACCGTGCGCCCAGTGACGGTTGCGATGTTCAATTTCGTATCTGTCGAGCAAACCCTGTGGGCGAAGCTCGCGGCCGTTTCGGTCCTTGCCATGTTGCCGGTGGTCGTGCTCGGCGTGGTGGCGCAAAAGCACATCGTCAAGGGGCTGACGGTCGGTGCCGTCAAGGGTGGAGGACGCCGATGATCGGCCGTGGCCAGGTCAAATTCCGCGATATCGTCAAGATGCACGGCGAATTCGCGGCGCTGAAAGGCGTGAGCTTCGATATCAAGCCGGGCGAATTCTTTGCGCTGCTCGGGCCCTCCGGTTCAGGCAAGAGCACGACATTGCGGATCCTCGCCGGTCTCGATGCGCCGACCGCGGGTCACGTCTTCATCGACGACAAGGACGTGACGTCCACAGACGCCCGCGATCGCGACATCGCCATGGTGTTTCAGAGCTACGCGCTCTATCCGCATATGACTGTTGCGGAGAACATCGCGTTCCCACTCGAGATGGCGAGATTGCCAAAGTCCGAAATCGGTACAGCTGTGCAGGATGCCGCACGAAAAGTGAGGATCGAGCATTTGCTCGATCGCAAGCCTGGCCAGCTTTCGGGAGGCCAGCAGCAGCGCTGTGCGCTGGCGCGCGCGATTGTCCGGAAAGCGCGCCTGTTTCTGCTCGACGAGCCGCTCTCCAATCTCGACGCCAAGCTCCGGCTCGAAACCCGGGCCGAACTGAAGAAGCTGCAGCGATCGCTCGGCGTGACGGCGGTCTATGTCACGCACGACCAGGAGGAAGCGATGACGCTTGCCGATCGCATGGCCGTTTTCATGGCCTGCGAGATCCATCAGTTCGGCACGCACGCTGAAGTCTTTGCCCAGCCGAACTCCATCGATATTGCGGGCTTTATCGGCAATCCTCCGATGAATCTCGTTCCAGCCCACTTCACGAACGGCGACGTCATTGTCGCCGGCCATCGCCTCAAGACGGCGGCCGATCTTTCCGGCGAGCGCGAGGTCATCGCCGGCCTGCGGCCCAGTGCATTGCGGATTGCGGCTGATGGGCTGAAGGCACGGGTCGATCTTGTCGAAGATCTCGGCGATACGGCCGTGCTGGATCTCGACTGCGGTGGAACCACGATGCGGATGCGGGTCGGCGATCACGACGTCCCGCGCGAAGGCGACACGATCTGCGTCACGGCTCGCCCGCGGGATATCCACCTGTTCGACCCAGCAACAAGAAAGCGCCTCTGACGTCATGCCTGTGAATGCACGCAAGAAAAGACCGGCGCTCGCCAACGGCAATGCCGCGGAAGCATCGCTGCCCCTGCATATGCAGATCCGCGACGCAATACGCCGGCAGGTCCGCGATGGCGAACTGATCGACGAGACGGGACGATTGATGACGGAAGCCGAGCTTGGCCGTCACTTCGGCGTCAGCCGCATCACGATCCGCAATGCGATCGCGCCCCTCGTCAACGAAGGGATGTTCGCCCGCTCCCGTGGGCGCGGCACCTTCCTGCGGTCGAACCAGCCGGAAAACTGGGTCGGACGCCTGATGGGCTTTTCCGAAACAATACGCGACGCCGGATACAAGGCGGGCGCCAAAATCCTGCAGCAGGGAATGACCAATCGGCACGATCCCGAGGTCGGCGCTCAATTGCAGGAGCGCGCAGTCTGGCAACTCAAGCGTGTTCGTCTCGCGGACGAAACGCCGATCGCCATCGAACACGCCTTCTATCCGCCGGACATCGGGCTCGAACTCGAGAAACGCGACCTCATCTCGATCATCATGTATCGCGTGTTCGAAGATGAACTCGGCTTCAGCATCAAGGAGGCGAAGCAGACCATCGGCGCGGAGCTCGCCGATACGAACAGCGCAAAGCTGCTCGGCGTCAAGGTCGGCGCGCCGCTGCTCTCCATCGAGCGTGTCACCTTTGGCGAAGATGGGCGCGCACTGGAACTCCTGCGCGCCGTCTACCTGCCGAACTATTTCCGTCTCAGCATCAGCCTGACGCGCCACTCGTGACACCACGCACGTTATAAACAAGGACACAAAAATGCCTAACGGTGCAAAAGCCAGCAGCCCCAATGTTCTGCTCATCCTGAACGACGACATGGGTTTCTCGGACATCGGTTGCTATGGCGGCGAGATCGAAACGCCGAATCTGGATCGTCTCGCGGCCAACGGCCTGCGCTACTCGCAATTCTATAATACCGCGCGCTGCAGCCCGTCCCGTGCCTCGCTATTGACCGGCCTGCACCCGCATCAGACCGGCATCGGCATCCTGACCTACAGCAACGGCCCGGAGGGCTACGCCGGCAATCTGAACAAAAGCTGCGTGACCATCGCCGAAGTCCTCAAACAGAAAAATTACACAACATACCTCAGCGGCAAGTGGCATATCGCAAGCAATCTGACCGAACCCACCGACGCTTGGCCGCTGCAGCGCGGTTTCGATCACTTCTATGGCACAATCATCGGCGCCGGAAGCTTTTACAACCCGAACACGCTGACACGCGGCAACGACAACATCGAGCATGAGGCGGAGAAGGATCCGTCGTTCTTCTATACCGATGCGATCAGCGATCAGGCCGTGGCCTATATCCGCCAGCACAAGAAGAACCACCCGAACACACC
>JBQCIZ010000442.1:0-2399 GCA_051953235.1 Nitrobacter sp.
CGCGCCATGCCGACGACACCGCGCTTGAACGGCACGTTGGAGAATTCGGCTTTCAGGTTCGGATATTTCGATCCGCCGGTGCCGTTGAAATTCTGCCCGTCGCCGGTCTGCGCCATGAACCCGTCCATCACGCGGTGGAACGGCACGTTGTTGTAGAAGCCGTCGCGGGCGAGTTGCTTGATCCGCTCGGCATGTTTCGGCGCGAGGTCGGTCCGCAGCTTGATGACGATGCGGCCCTTGGTGGTGTCGATCACGATCGCATTCTGCTTGTCGAGATTGGGCGGCAGCGGCTGCGCGAACGCGGGAACCACGCACATCAGTGCGGCGACGAGGCCAAGAATTCTAATCATGAAAACTCCGGATCAGAGGAAGCCGGTTTGCTCAGCCGGCGAATTTGGTCTTGAGGCTGGCCGCGACCGCCTGCGGCACGAAAGCCGACACGTCGCCGCCCATCCCTGCGATTTGCCGGACCAGTGTGGCGGTGATCGGGCGAACGCCGGGTGACGCCGGGACGAAGACCGTATGCACGCCAGGCGCCATGGTCTCGTTCATGCCGGCGATCTGCATTTCATAGTCGAGATCGGTGCCGTCGCGCAGGCCGCGGATCATAATCGTCGCCCCTGCTTTCTGCGCGGCGGTGATCGTGAGATCGCCGTAAGTGGTGCAGTCGAAGGCGCAGCCGGCCTTGGCCGCGACCGGCGCAAACACCGACCGCACCATGTCGAGACGCTCTTCGGTCGAGAACAACGGCTTCTTGCCGGGGTGAACGCCGATCGCAACGATCAGGCGGTCGCACAGCATCACAGCATGTCTGACGACATCGAGATGGCCGTTGGTGACGGGGTCGAACGATCCGGGATAGAGCGCGATGCGAGACATATCCCCCTCTAGCGCGACCGCTGAAGGCCCGCAAGCGAACCTGGTTCCACAGAAATCGCCGCCCCGGCCGATATTTATTTCCCGACTTCCACCGAACCAAATCCGGGGCTTGCGCGTCTTCTACGCGTGACACCGAGGCTGCTGTAATCATTGCAGTTTTTGGCGTTCTGTTTCGTCCAGCGAGCCGGGGCGAAACAATTCGCCGGCCGACGAAACCACTTTCCGGGGACCGCGAAGACATCGTGAAACCGGGGCTGGTTACCAATCAAGCCAACAAGACGGGCCGCAAGGCTCGAACGAACCAAGGCTCAAACGACAGGGGACCGTCATGATCAAGGCTCTTTCCGCAGTCGCCATCGCAGCGTTCATTGCAGCCGCCCTCACCGTTCTTCCGGGCTTTGCCCCGCAGGTCTCGGCCAGCACGCCCGTCGCGCTCGCCAAGGCGGACCGTCTCGATATCCGCCCTGTGGGCCGCGATTGCTCGCAGCAGGCATGGCCCAACTTCGAAGCGTCCTGCCTTCGTACTGCCGGCTCCAAGACAATGGTTAAGGAAGCCCGTCTGGTGACCGCCGAGCGCCGCTGATCCGATTGCATCCGACTACCTCCAAGCCGAAGCCGCCCGTATGCCCACGGGCGGCTTTTGCTTTTGGCAAGGCCTCACGTTCTGAATTTCGAAACAAAATGTTTGGCGTTTTCAGTCGCCGCAACACAAACTGACGGCAGAGGCGCCAGACTTGGGTGGATCGATCTGGCGCAACGGAAACGCCCATGACTGCTCTGTCGGCCTCAGGTCCATCCCGCGCCGTTCCACTGCCCGCGACACTGGGTGCGCTCGGCGTCGTCTACGGCGATATCGGCACCAGTCCACTTTACGCACTCAAGGAGGCCGCGCGGGCCGCGGCCCATGGCGGGCCGGTCTCGCATGCCGCCGTCCTCGGCGTGGTCTCGCTGATCCTGTGGGCGCTGATCCTGATCATTTCGCTGAAATATGCGCTGCTGATCCTGCGCGCCGACAACCGCGGCGAAGGCGGCATCGTGGCGCTGCTCGCGCTGCTGTCGGCCCGCAACGCCAAGCCGGGAACATGGCGAGCCCAGCTCCTGATCGTCGGCCTGATCGGCGCAGCCCTGCTTTACGGCGACGGCGCCATCACGCCGGCCATCTCGGTGCTCAGCGCGATCGAAGGGTTGAAGGTCGACGCCCCGTCACTCGCGCCGGCAGTCGTACCGATCACGGTGGCGATCCTGATCGGCCTGTTCATGGTGCAGAAGCGAGGGACGGGCTTCATCGGACGGATTTTCGGTCCCGTCATGCTTGCTTGGTTCGCAGTGCTCGCGCTGCTCGGCATCCACGGCATCGTCAAGGCGCCCGGCGTACTGGTGGCGCTGAGTCCGTTCTATGCCATCGACTTCCTGATCCATCAGGATTTCCACATCAGCTTCGCCATCCTCGGCGCTGCCTTTCTGGCTGTGACCGGCGGCGAAGCGATGTACGCCGACATGGGCCACTTCGGACGGCTTCC
>JBQCIZ010000443.1:0-2921 GCA_051953235.1 Nitrobacter sp.
CGGCCTCCGGGCCGGATCATGCCTTGCAACATCAATCTTTCCAGCAGGTTTTCCTGATATGGTCGCACCACTGAAAGTGGGCATCGCGGGGCTCGGCACTGTGGGAGCCGATGTCGTCCGTCTCATCGAACAGCAGGGCAAGGCGCTGTCGGCGCGTTGCGGTCGCGGCGTTCGCGTCGTTGCCGTCACTGCGCGCTCCAAGGCCAAGAAGCGCGGCCTCGACCTGCGTGGCGTGACCTGGGCCAAAAATCCGCTGGCGCTCGCAAACGACCCCGGCATCGACTGCTTCGTCGAACTGATGGGCGGCGCCGGCGATCCGGCGCAATCTGCAATCGAAGCCGCATTGAAAGCGGGCAAGTCGGTCGTGACGGCGAACAAGGCGCTGATCGCCAAGCACGGTCTGCGGCTGGCCGGTCTTGCCGAGCAGCACGGCGGTGCATTGAACTACGAAGCGGCGGTCGGCGCCGCCATTCCCGTCATCAAGACATTGCGGGAAGGGCTTGCGGGCACCACGATCAACCGCGTCTACGGCATCCTCAACGGCACCTGCAACTACATCCTGACCCGCATGGAGCAGGAAGGGCTGTCATTCGCGGAGTGTCTGAAAGATGCACAGCGTCTCGGCTATGCCGAGGCCAATCCGTCATTCGATGTCGACGGACATGACACCGCGCAGAAGCTCTCGATCCTGGCGAGCCTGGCCTTCGGCACGCGCGTGGCGCAGAGCGCGGTTTATGTCGAAGGCATCTCCTCGATCGCACCGGAGGATCTGCGCGCGGCGGAAGAACTCGGTTATCGCGTCAAGCTGCTCGGCGTTGCGGTACGAACCGCGAAGGGCATCGAGCAGCGCGTGCATCCGACCATGGTGCCCAAGACCTCGTCGATCGCGCAGGTGATGGGCGTTACCAACGCGGTGACGATCGACGGCGAGGGTATTCCGCCGATCACGCTTGTTGGACCCGGCGCCGGCGGTGCGGCGACGGCATCCGCCGTTGTCGCCGATATCGCCGATGTCGCACGCGGTATTCGTTCGTTGCCGTTCGGGCGGCCAGCGGCGCGGCTGCGCGCGACAAAGAAGGCACCGATGGAGCGCCACGAGGGTGGCTATTACATTCGCCTGATGGCGCGCGATCTCGCCGGCACCGCCGCGACTATCGCGACCCGGCTCGCCGAGCAGAAGATTTCAATTGAATCGATTGTCCAGCGTCATCCCAATGGCAAGATCGACATGGCAGATAGCGGCAAGCCGGCCTCGCCGGTTCCGGTGATCTTGATAACCTATGCGACCAGCGAGGATGCCGTGCGCCGCGCGCTGCATGCGGTGCAGGCGGACAGGGTCATCACCGGGCGGCCGCAGGTGATCCGCATCGAGAAGAATTGAACGAAAGCGCGCGCGGACGCGTTAGCCCGCCGCCATGTCCTTGAGGAGTTGAGACGATGTCGAAACACATTTCCGTTCCGCCGCAGCAGTTGCTGGAGCGAATTCTGACGCTCGAGATCGTGCGCGTGACGGAGCGGGCGGCGGTGTCGGCAGCGCGGCTGCGCGGGCGTGGAATGGAGAAGGCCTCCGATCAGGCCGCGGTCGATGCCATGCGGCGCGAACTCAACAAGCTGCCGATCGACGGCACCGTCGTGATCGGCGAAGGCGAGATCGACGAGGCGCCGATGTTGTTCATCGGCGAGAAGGTCGGCAGCACCCACGGCCCGCAGGTCGATATCGCGGTCGATCCGCTCGAAGGCACCGTGCTTTGCGCGAAGAACATGCCGGGCGCCATCGCCACCATCGCAATGGCCGATGGCGGCACGCTGCTGCACGCGCCGGATTGCTACATGGACAAGATCGCGATCGGTCCGGGTTATCCGAAGGGCACGGTCGATCTCGACGCGCCTGTGGAAGAGAACATCATCAATCTGGCCAAGGCCAAGGGCGTCAAGCCGTCGGAGATCACGGCCATTCTGCTCGACCGTCCGCGCCATGCGACCAAGATCGCTGCGATCCGCAAGCTCGGCGCGGCCGTCAGCCTGATCAGCGACGGCGACGTGGCCGGCGTCATCCATACGGCGGAGCCGCGCACCGGCATCGACATCTATTTCGGTAGCGGCGGCGCGCCGGAAGGCGTGCTGTCGGCGGCCGCGCTGCGCTGCATCGGCGGTCAGATGCAGACCCGCCTCATCATCGATAGCGAAGCGCTGCGCGAGCGCACGCTGAAGATGGGCATCAAGGACCCCAAGAAAAAATACGAGATCGACGACATGGTGCGCGGCGACTGTCTGTTCGCCGCCACCGGCGTGACCACGGGATCGCTGTTGTCGGGCGTGCTGTTCCGCAAGGACGTGATCGAAACCGAGACGGTGGTGATGCGTTCGGTGACCGGCACCGTCCGCCGCATCCAGGCCGAACACCGGCAACTGGACAAATTCCATCTGGATTGAGCCATGCCCGCAATCCGCGAGCTCGTCATCAGACCTGTCGGTGAGGACGAGCGCGCGGCATGGGACCCGCTCTGGGACGGCTATCTGACCTTCTACGAAACCGCGCTTCCGCGCACTGTCAGCGATGTAACCTGGCAGCGGCTGCACGATCCGGCCGAGCCGATTTTCATTCTCGGCGTCTATGCCGGCGGCAAGCTGACGGGCTTCGTCCATTATCTTTTCCATCGCTCGACCTGGGCGCCGAACTGGTACTGTTATCTGGAAGACCTGTTCGTGACCGATGATGCGCGGGGGCTCGGCGCCGGCCGCGCGCTGATCGAAGCGGTCACCGAGAAGGCCCGCGTGGCAGGCGCCAATCGCGTCTACTGGATGACCCACGAGACCAACGCGCAGGCGCGCCTGCTCTACGACAAGGTCGCCGACAATCTCGGCTTCATCCAGTATCGCAGGACGATCTGAAATGCTTTCGAATGACGTTCCATGGAGTT
>JBQCIZ010000444.1:0-12421 GCA_051953235.1 Nitrobacter sp.
GGATCAAACAAGCCTGCCTGGTTGCGCCGGCAAAACGGCCTGCTATATCCCTTCCGGAATCAATATCCGCTTACCCGCGCTCGTTCGCGGGAGTGAGCAACAGGAGAAGACCATGGTCGCCAAAACGGTCAATTTGACCTTTCCCGACGGCGCGCGCCGCGACTATCCCGACAACATCACCGGCCTCGACATCGCCAAAGGCATCTCGCCCTCGCTCGCCAAGCGCACGGTGGCGATGGCGCTCGACGGCGTGCTCGCCGACCTCGCCGACCCGATCGAGAAGGACGCGCGCATCGAATTCGTCTCGCGCGACGATCCGCGCGCGCTCGAACTGATCCGCCATGACGCCGCCCATGTGCTGGCCGAGGCGGTACAGGAATTATGGCCCGGCACCCAGGTGACCATCGGTCCCGTCATCGAGAACGGCTTCTATTACGACTTCTTCCGCAACGAGCCGTTCACGCCGGAGGATTTCGCCGCCATCGAAAAGAAGATGCGCGAGATCATCGCGCGCGACAAACCCTTCACCAAGGACGTCTGGGATCGCGAAAAGACCAAGCAGGTTTTCCGCGACAAGGGCGAAGCCTTCAAGGTCGAACTGGTCGATGCCATCCCCGGCAACGAGCCGATCAAGATCTACTATCAGGGCGACTGGTTCGATCTCTGCCGCGGCCCGCACATGACGAGCACGGGAAAGATCGGCAACGCCTTCAAGCTGATGAAGGTGGCTGGCGCCTACTGGCGCGGCGACAGCAACAATCCGATGCTGACGCGCATCTACGGCACGGCCTTCGCGAAGCAGGAAGAGCTCGACGCTTATCTCAAGCAGATCGAGGAAGCCGAGAAGCGCGACCATCGCAAGCTCGGCCGCGAGCTCGACCTCTTCCACTTCCAGGAAGAAGGTCCGGGCGTCGTGTTCTGGCACGCAAAAGGCTGGACCATCTTCCAGGCTGTCATCGCCTACATGCGCCGCCGCCTCACCGGCGATTACGACGAGGTCAACGCGCCGCAGATGCTCGACAAGTCGCTGTGGGAAACGTCGGGCCACTGGGAATGGTATCGCGAGAACATGTTCGCCGCGCAGTCCGCCGGCGACGAGGCCGAGGACAAGCGCTGGTTCGCGATCAAGCCGATGAACTGCCCGGGTCACGTGCAGATCTTCAAGCATGGCTTGAAGAGCTATCGCGACCTGCCGTTGCGACTAGCCGAGTTCGGCATCGTGCATCGCTACGAACCGTCAGGCGCGATGCATGGCCTGATGCGCGTGCGCGGCTTCACCCAGGACGACGCGCACATCTTCTGCACCGAGGACCAGCTCGCCGACGAGTGCATGAAGATCAACGACCTGATCCTGTCGACCTATGCCGACTTCGGCTTCGAGGGCGAACTGACGGTGAAGCTCTCGACGCGGCCGGAGAAGCGGGTCGGGTCGGACGCCGCATGGGACCACGCCGAGCGCATCATGGGCGACGTGCTGGAGCGCATCAAGACACAAAGCCACAACCAGCGTATCAAGACCGAGATCAATCCCGGCGAAGGCGCGTTCTATGGGCCGAAGTTCGAATACGTGCTGCGCGACGCCATCGGCCGCGACTGGCAGTGCGGCACCACGCAGGTCGACTTCAATCTCCCCGAACGGTTCGGTGCGTTCTACATCGACGCCGACGGCGGCAAGAAGGCGCCTGTGATGGTGCATCGCGCGATCTGCGGCTCGATGGAGCGCTTCATCGGCATCCTGATCGAGCACTTCGCCGGCAACTTCCCGCTCTGGCTCGCGCCGACGCAGGTTGTGGTGACCACCATCACCTCCGAGGGCGACGAGTACGCCAAGGTGGTGGCCGCCGCCGCGCGGCGCGCTGGTCTGCGCGTCGAGATCGATTTGCGCAACGAGAAGATCAACTACAAGGTGCGCGAGCACTCGCTGGCGAAGATCCCGGCGCTTCTCGTGGTCGGCAAGAAGGAAGCCGAGTCACATTCGGTGTCGGTGCGCCGCCTCGGCAGCGACGGCCAGAAGGTCTTGCCGACCGACGAGGCCATCGCGGCGCTGGTCGAGGAAGCCACCCCGCCGGATATCCGGCGCGCGAAGGGCTAACGGTCGGGCGGATCAGCTAAAATCGCCTCTTGTTGCCGTTGTGTTACAGTTTGTGAAAAAGCGGCCGGACAGTAACACCGGCGTGATTTTTCGTTCGCGGCAGTCATGCGTCCCGGACATAATGTCCGGGATTTGGAATGACTATTTTCTGGCGATCTGGCCGGCCAATTTTGATTTCTGATCTCCGCCTCATCGCCGTCAAGCGCAGGCAACGCGCATATGCAGCCGCGGGGGCGAGCCATGAGACGGAAAAGCAAGGCGTACGCTAACTCCAGGATTAATCATCTCGGGAAATATGCAGCGGTGCTGTCGACCAGCATCGTTGCATTTGCACTTTTGGCCGAGCCGGCCAGAGCCGGCTGCAACTCGGGCAACACCGGCAGCACCGATCTGCTGTCGAGCGCAAACTGTCAGGCGACGGCAACCGGTCAGCAGTCACTTGCGATCGGCTCCAGCAACCCCACCGCATCGGGCGATTTCAGCACTGCTCTCGGTTCTTTCTCGACCGCCAGCGGACTGGTCGGGACTGCCCTGGGATCGAACGCAACATCAAGCGGTGACTTCTCCATGAGTCTTGGCACGAATTCGACTGCTTCGGCCATGTCGGCGCAGGCGATCGGCGTCCAGTCCAACGCGACGGCCAGCAGCAGCACCGCTGTCGGCTTCTCGAGCTTCGCGACCGGTGACGGCAGCACCGCGGGTGGCGCCTCCAGTTCCGCAAGCGGGTTGGACAGCTCGGCTTACGGTCACAGCAGCCAGGCCAGTTCTCGCGTGGCGAGCGCCTTCGGTGCGCTGGCAAGCGCAAATGGGGAAGGCGCGACCGCGCTCGGTGCCAACTCGACGGTGACAGGCGCAGGGAGCACCGCGGCCGGCTACAACAACACGGTCACCGGCACCAACAGCGGCGCGTTCGGTACCGGCAACGTCGTCACCGGCAACGGCAGCTACGCGGTCGGCGATCCCAACACCATCAACGGGAATAACAGTTTTGCCTTCGGCAACAACAACACCATCAACGGGCCGAACACCGCCGGCAACGGCGACAACATCCAGGTGGTGGGCTCGAACAACGCGATCGGTTCGACCGCGAACGCCGCGGGCTCGTCGGTGATGGGCTCGGGCAGCACCGTCAACGCGACGAACGCCGTCGCGCTCGGCAATTCGGTGACGGTGACCGGGCAGAACGCGGTCGCGATCGGTCAGGGTGCGCAAGCAACGCATGCCAATTCGGTCGCCATCGGCGCCGGCTCGGTCACATCGGCGCCGAACACCGTCTCCGTCGGCTCCGCCGGAAACGAACGCCGCATCACCAATGTCGCCGCCGGCATCTCCCCGACGGATGCCGTCAACATGTCCCAGCTCACAAGCATCGGCGCCGGGTACCAGTCGCAGATCAACAGCCTGCAGACGCAGACCACGAACAATCTTTATGAGATGCGCGGTGGCGTGGCGCTGGCGCTGGCGGCGAGCGGCCTGCGCTACGACGATCGTCCCGGCAAGGTGTCGCTCGCGGGTGCGGTCGCCGGTTACAAGGGCGAGTCCGGCTTGGCTGTCGGCGTCGGCTATGCGGCTACCGATCGTCTGCGCTTCAATGCAGCGTTCTCCGGTTCGCCAAGCCAGAACAACTATGGCGGCGTGGTGGGCGGAAGCTTCACGCTGAACTAGCCGATGCCAAAGTGCGAGCTCGGAGCGGCGTAGACTGATCCGTGTGATTGCCGTATGCCATGATCATGCGAGAAGCGACGTCGAGCCGTTTACATTTTACGAGATCGCACCGGGCACAGACCGTAGCGGCAGTCCTGATGGTTGCGCTGCCGGGACTTGCATGGGCGCAGCAAACGCCTCCGGCTCCGCCAGCCCCGCAGCAGCAGCCGAGCCAGTGGCAGCAATTGCCTAGAATGCAACTCGAGCGGCAATACGCCGGCCCGTTGCAGGACACGCTCATCCAGCGCTGGCGCGATCCCGTCGACGGAACCACGTGCTATCTCTATGTGCCGGTCTCGGTGCAGCATTCGCCGCCGATGGCGACGGGTTTCGTTCAATACGGGCCAAACACGATCGGAAGCATCACTTGCATGCCGGGCGCCGCGCCGGCGAACGGTCACGCGCCCGGCCGCAAATGAGTCAGTCATAATTGGTCTAAAGGCGGCGAGCCGGCCTCGCCGTAGCCTCTGCACCATGCTAACCGGGCAAAAAACGTTTGCGAGAGTGCGCATGTCCGACACCATCGAATTCCTGAAAACCCGCCGCTCGGTGAAGCCGCGCGAGATGAGCGGCCCCGGCCCCTCGCCCGCCGAACTCGAGACCATCCTGACCATCGGGTCGCGCGTGCCCGATCACGGCAAGCTCGCCCCCTGGCGCTTCATCGTGTTCGAGGGCGACGGACGGAGCCGGGCCGGTGATGTCATCGCACGCGTGTTCGCGCGCAAGAATCCGTCGGCGCCGCAGGCCGAGATCGAAATCGAGAAACGGCGCCTGATGGATGCGCCGCTGGTGGTCGCGGTGGTGAGCTTTACCAAGCCGCATCCCAAGGTGCCGGCCTGGGAGCAGGAATTGTCCGCCGGCGCCAGCGCCATGAACATCGTCAACGCGGCAACCGCGCTCGGTTACGGCGCGAACTGGCTGACCGGCTGGTTCGCCTTCGACCGCGATGTGCTGGATGGCCTCGGGTTAAAACCCGACGAAAGGCTCGCCGGTTTCATCCACATCGGTACCCGCACCCAACCGAACGAGGACCGGCCGCGCCCGGCGCTGTCGGAGATCGTGACACGATTTTAGGGATTGGCGCGCCGCTTCGCGATGCCCCGCCTTTGACAGCACCTTGAGCTTCAGTGTGCGCTCTTGCCCACCATGAAATTGTACATATCCCAAAACGTCTCAGGGTGCTCCGCTTCGAAACGGTGCCACTGATCCAGATCGCTCTCGTCGGCCGCGCTGCCGAACTGCCTGTGAAATTTTTCAAGCACCGCCGGATCGTCAAAAGACTCGAAGCCCAGGAACGACAGGCCATTGTCTTTCAGGAATGCCGCGATCTCGGGAATCGTGAAGCGATGCTCCATGATGTTGAACAGCAGGTCGCGGCAACCGCTCATGCTGTAGAAATCCGGCGAGCCCAGCAGCATCTTCCAGTGTCCGGGGTCGCGGATGATCTCCTGGCGACACCGCCTGATGCCGTCCGCCGTGGCACCGTAGCCGCGCTCCGCGATGCGGGTGCGTGCCTCCACGATAACACGGCGCGCCAACTCGCTGTAGAGACCGATCCGCATCTTGCCGCCCGGGCGCAGTAGCGAGACCAGCACCCGCCATCCCGCGGTCGGCTCCGCGAGATGATGAAGCACCCCGACCGACTCGATGCTGTCGAACGTGCGGCCGATCGCAGCCAGTTCGAGAATATCGGCTTGCGCATACTCGACATTGCGCAAGCCCAGTTCCCGCGTCTTCCGGCGCGCGTAGGCGAGACTGGTCAGGCTGATGTCGATCCCGAGCAAACGGGCATTCGGATAGACCTGCGCGATCTGGATCGCGTGCGATCCGGTACCACATCCCGCGATCAGAATATCCAGTTCGGCTTGCCGTTCGGCCGGCAGGACGACCTTCCCCCGCGCTTGATCGGCAGCCAAGACGGTCAACGGATTGATGGTCCAGCGCGGATAGGGATTTTCCTCGTACTGACGCATCACCTGCACGGATACGTCGTGCTTGATCGGCGTGAGTTTCGCGATGGCAGCGCGATCGCCCGCTTCCTCAAGCGGCTCGCGGATCTGTACCCGTAGCAGACCGTCCACCGCCGCGGGCCAGTCCCGGCGCAAAATTGCGTCCGTGTCCTGCATGGTGTGGAGCGGGGAATAGGCCGCGAGCACCGCGAGCGCGAGTGGGGTTACAACGCCTCTTGATAACAGATCCCGTGACACGCGATCACGGAGGACGCTCGCAAGTCCGCTTTCCGCTTCGGCCTGCACGTAGACATATTCGTTGATGAAGCACTGCCGGGCGAGTGCGCAGGCAAACGCGACGATATCGTCGTCAATGTCGTCATCATTCTCGCCCCGCTCGCCGGCAAGCCGCAACAACGCAGCGCGGGCGTGCGTCAGCACCCCTTCGAGTTGCGTGCTTGTCAGCACCGCAGCTTCCAGCGCGCAGCGCAAAAAAAGATCGCCTGCAAGCGGGGCGACGCCGTCGGCACCGAACACATCGACATTGCTTGCCGTCAGCGGCCCCTTGCCGGCAATCCGTGCAACGTAAGTGGCGATGATCGGACTTTGCAGGATGAAGGTTACGGCCTTCTCGTTCATACCGATCGCCAGCGCCTTGCTGAAATGCGTGGCTGCCTTGGTGCGGCTATCCAATGCCTGATACGAATTGCCGGCATTGTAGTGACACGCGGCGTTCAGGTCGTCCGCGGCGATCGCTTTTGCAAACATCTTCACTGCGGCACGATGATCGCCGGATGCCTGCGCCATCAGACCGAGCAGGTTGAGGCTCTGCACATGTGCAGGCTCGCGTGCGAGAATGTGACGGCAAATGTCCTGCGCTTCGTGGATGCGGCCCATACTTCGCATCCGGCTTGCCTCGGCGGCAAGGTCGACGATGCTGACGCCTGCCGTATCGAAGGCAACGCCGTTCGGTCTGTTTGCGGACTGGTCGCGTCGCTTGCCGGCCGCACGCCGTTCTTTTCGGTTCATGTCCCGTCAACTGTCCAATCTGTGAACGCTGCCGAACAGCACCGGAAAAAGGGAGCGGTTTGGGCTACGCATCAATCAACCCGGCGCGCAGACGTCAGGCCGGGCGCCTGCAGCCAAGTATAATCTACCGGCCTGGCAACAAGACCGCTGACGCCGCGCATGGGCCCATGACATACGGGCGGCTTCGTCGGCCGCCGCCCGCGGCGCGCGGTCACCATCAACCCCACGGCCAACCGCGCCGGGCCAATGGGTCCTCGCCGCCGTCTCATCCGCACCGGCCATCGCCGGATCTGGGCACTGCCCCCGGCGAGCCAATCGGCCACCCATGAGCACCCAAACCGGACTGGGTGGAACAAAAGTTCCCCGGCTGCGTCATTCTGTCGGCGGCAAGGCCCCGGCGCTCCCGCGGCCGGAGGGATGGCGGATGGCAAGGACATCGCACGCAATGGACACGGACGACCGCAAACAAGACAAGAAACGCAGCCAAAGCTCGAAGCTTTTCGGCGAGATCGCGAACACCACCTCGCGAGCAGCCGGCCGCGCATCCACGTTTGTGGTCGCACTGACCGTCGTCCTGATCTGGGCGGTGACCGGCCCGCTGTTCGACTATTCGGACACCTGGCAGCTCGTGATCAACACGGGTACGACCATCGTGACGTTTCTGATGGTGTTTCTGATCCAGAATTCGCAGAACCGGGATGGCGCAGCCATCCAGGTCAAGCTGGACGAACTGATCCGCGTCAGCACCGTACAGAACGCATTCGTCGGCATCGAGCATTTGACCGACGAGGAGCTGGACGACATCCGGGAGAGATGCGAGCAGCGCGCAGCCGCCGCCGAGAAAGCCATCAAGAAGGTGGAAGAGCGGGCGGAAGATGCTGCGACGGACGCATGACGCCGCGCAGGCTCACCTAGTGCGCGACGACCTCGATCTCGCCATCGACGCCGTTGACGACCTTGAAGCCGCGCTCGAACACCTTGCCCTCGTTCTTGGCGATGGCGCGATACTCACCTTCCGCGAGGATGACGCGGGGAAATGCGCCGATCGATTCCTTGATGACGTCGCCGCCAGGCGTCAGCACCGACCATGCGGTGTTGGCGAGCGCCTCGCCGCCCTTCTCGCTCACGAGTTTCAGCGTGATGACGGCCGCACGATGGGAGATCGTCACGTCGGTCAATTTCGCGGCTTGCACGCGAATGTCCGAGCGCACGACCGAATTGGCGTCGCCGTAGTTGGAGACGATGTAGTAGGTGCCCTCCGGCAACACCAGCACGTCGCCCGCCGTCACGCTCGGAACCAGAGGCGCGCGCTCGGTGCCCTCGAACTGGCTGCCCTTGTAGATGCTGAAGGATATCTGGTTCGGCGGAATCTTAGAGGTGCCGACACGACCCTCTATTCGCAGCCCGCCTGCCGGCAGCACGAAGGACTCCCGATCGGTATCCGACTTCACCGTCACGGGGCGCACCGCGCTTGCGAGACCCAGCGACACGTAGACGACGTAACTGCCCGGCGGCAGTACGATGTTCGGAGTCGCGCCGTGATCTTCCCGCATCAGCTTGAACGCGCCGGTCTCGTCGGGGCGATCCGAATAGACCCGCCAGACCAGCCCGCTGTTGATGACCGGGAGATCCTTGCCGTAGCGCGCGGTCAGAGCCAGCACGGCTTGCGCCGGACTCGCGATGACGGGCGGCGGCGACGTCAGCGGGATGGCGGTGACCGGGGTCTGGGTCAACGGCGCCGGGAGGCTCGGCATGGCGGCCGGGCCCGACGGCGGGGCGAGGCTGATCGCCGGTCCGCTCGGCGCCTCGGGGACCGAAGCCGGTGGAACGGGTGGCGGGCGTTCGCCAAACAACTGGGCCGAAGCGACATGTGGCATCGAGGCCGCAAGCAACGCCGCCAATGCGAGCAAGGGCCATTGGCCCCAGCCGGATTTGAATCGGCGGTGATGGTTACCCCTGCGGATCATGACGCCGGTTTTTCACTGAAAACGCGGCAAATTCAAGCCTGTGCATCCGCTCATACCTGTATCTCTCCGCAAAAGGTCCAAAAACGCGTTTCGCCGGTTGTAACGTCGCCCTCCAGTCACAATTTCTGCTTAGGGCGGGGCGTTATCGGACACGGGCCGCGCTGTTCTTGCGTTTACGTGTCCGCCGCCAGATTCGAAGTTGCCAGTCGGGGAATTCCATCGTGCTTGAGGGTTTGAGGGGCCGTATGCAGAACGGATCAAACGGCCGCGACAAGGTGGGACTTGGAAGCGTCCGGCGGCCGGTGATCGGGCTGGCCTTGGGCGGCGGCGCCGCGCGCGGCTTCGCGCATATCGGAATTCTGCGCGCCCTGATCGCCCATGGCATCGTCCCCAACGTCGTTGTCGGGACCTCGATTGGCGCCGTGGTTGGCGGCGCCTATGCGGCTGGCCATCTCGACACCCTGGAAGAGTGGGCGCGCAGCCTGCAGCCACGCAACATTTTCAGCTATCTCGACATTCGGTTGAACGGCTCGGGATTGATCGGTGGCACCAAGCTCGCCGCCCAGCTCGAGCAGTCGCTCGGACACATCCAGATCGAGGACCTGCCGATCAAGTTCGCCAGCGTCGCCACCGAGGTCCGCACCGGTCATGAAATCTGGCTGACGCATGGACGGCTGGTCGACGCGATGCGCGCATCCTACGCCCTGCCCGGCATCTTCGCTCCGATGCTGGTCGGCGACCGCTGGCTGGTCGATGGTGCGCTGGTCAATCCGGTGCCCGTCTCTACCGCACGCGCACTCGGCGCCGAAATCGTGATCGCGGCCAACCTGTCCAACGACGTGTTCGGCCACTCGACCACGATCTTCTCGCACGGCACTGAGGCCGATGCGCCGGAAGAAATCATCGAACCTGCTCCGCCCAAGCGCGGCCTCGGCAAGTTCTTTTCCATCGAGCGAACGGTGAAGCGCGAATTTTTCGGCGGCGGCGGACGGCCCGGCATCTCGACCGTCATGGTCGATGCATTCAACATCATGCAGGATCGCATCACCCGCGCGCGCCTCGCCGGCGATCCGCCAGATCTTCTGATCTCGCCGCGGGTCGGTCAGATCGGATGGTTCGACTTCCACCGCGCCGATGATCTGATCGCGCACGGCACACGTGCCGCCGAGCGCACCATCGAAGCGATCGTCGAGGCGATCGAAATTCTCGCGCCTTCGTCCGCGGCGGATACGGCAATCAAGGACGCGACTCCGGCCGGGGCCGATCCCGCGCCCTGATCGCTTCGCTCAGGCCGTCTTGATGTAGTCGCGCAACGCTTCCTGCTCGTTCTCGTATTCCTGAACGCGCAGCTTCACGACGTCGCCGATCGAGACGAGGCCCACCAGCCTGTCGTTTTCCAGGACCGGCAGATGCCGGAATTTTCCTGACGTCATGACCTCCATGAGGCCGGCGACCGTATCCGACGGACGGCAACTGACGACCTTGCGCGTCATGACGGCGCTCACCGGCTCGTCGAGGACGCTTGCGCCGCGCTCACCGAGCACGCGGACGATGTCGCGCTCCGATAGGATGCCATCGACGCGCGTGCCGCTCATGACGAGAACGGCGCCGATTCGCCGCTCCGACAGGATCTTCACCGCAGCCGACAGCTTCGCGTCAGGCGGGACGCTCAGAACGTTATGGCCTTTGGCATTGAGAATGGCTCGAACCGTCATTGTCGCCTCCCAAAGAACAGTTGCGCGGCGCCGCCGTGCAACCCGATGATCTTCAGCCTTCAGGCAACAGTCGAACCTTGGATTTGTTCACGTTCGCATGAGCGAAACAGCATCTTCTTCACGCGAACGGATTCCACTTCGCCTGAATGGAGACGATGATGGATGAAATCGGCCTGCGCCGCAAGCAACCGCTAGGGAGCGCGCTCGGATGACGCAGCCGCAGCATCGCTCGGGATGCGCGGCACCGGATCGAACAGCGAGAACAGCACGAGGCCTGCCACAAAGCCGCCAATATGTGCCTGCCACGCGACACTGCCAGGTTCGGCGCCGATCGCGATCGATCCCATTCCGAAGATGATGTTGACGCCGAACCAGATCGCGAGGAACGCAAGCACGCGGGGATTGCGCAGCGCGCGCGTCAGCGACAGCGCAGGCACCTGCGCCGCGGCATCGGCGTCACCGCTGCGGAACGACAGAAAACTGCCGCGCACGAAGGCGAAGCGGATGGCCGCCGCCATCGCGCCCGACACCGAGGCGGAGGCGCCGATCATCGGCGCGATGCCGTGTTCATGCGTCACGAGATGCGCCATGGCGCCGGCGACGGCCGTGACCGCCATGAACAGGAAAAACCTGAAACTGCCGAAGCGGCGCGCGACCGCGCTTCCGAACGGCAGCAGCCACAGCACGTTGAAAACGATGTGGCTGATATTGGCGTGCAGCAGCGAATAGGTCACGAAGGTCCAGACCTTGGCACCCGCTCCGCCTGGAAACGCCGTCGCCAGCAGCGTCGGGTCGTACCGCTTCGGAATGAAGCCGAACAGTTCGATGGTCCAGTATTCGAGGTCCGGCGGCAGCGCCATGCGGATCGCATGAATGACCGCGAGCAGAACGATGTAGGCTGTGAGCGCGCCCGGCAGGGTCAGGATCGGTTCACGCGGAGGCGGCTGATCTGGCGGCAAGTCTGACAAAGGATCTGACGGAGAGTCCAAGGGGTGCGACCTGAGGGGCTGCGCATGCAAGCGATGAGCCCACATAGGCGGCTTGGCAGGGCCGTGCAAGCAAAGGATTTGATCTACTTGCGAAAATACCTCTGCAACGAAAAAGGGAGGGTCTGAGAAACCCTCCCTCGATCCGTGCCGGTCTTTTCGCCAGGGGGTCTTCCCCACCCCTCCCCGCGACGACCTCTTGTTCGATGCCAGCCTGTTGTGTCCGCCCCGCCGCAACCTGGAGACAACGGCGAGGTGATGGAGTGGCCGGATAGTACCGCCTTCCCGCCAAACCCCAACCCCATAGTTAATTTAACGTTAACGACACAAAGCTGTGCCCCGGCGCCGCCAAATCCGCCTGCGGCATGGACGCTGCAATGCCCCTCCTGCACAACAGAAAGGGGATCGCGGTGCCCTGAAGCGAGACAGAAGTGTCTGCTTCGCGCCGCGGTCAGGACGGTTTTAGATCATGAAGCATCCATCGAACCGGGCGTTCTTCGCCTACTGGGACGAGAAACGCGACGGCGAGCGGGCTCCTGACAGGGCCGCGATCGAACCGAGCGCCGTCCGCGAGCTGCTCGGCGATATCTTCGTGCTCTCCTACGATCCCGAAGGCGGGTATCCGTTCCGGGTGGCCGGAACCCGCGTGTGCGCCCTGCTCGACCGCGACCTCAAGAGCCAGAACTTCGCGAGCCTGTTCGCGCCGGCGAGCCGCGCCGAGATCACCGATATTCTGGGCATCGTCACCGACGAACTATTGGCAGCAGCCGCCGGCGTGACCGCGACGGCGCGGGATGGATCGCTCGCGCATCTCGAACTGCTGCTGCTGCCGTTCGCAAACCGCGCTCACACGCCGATCAGCATGACCGGACTGCTGGCGCCGATGCTGCACAACGGCCAGCCGCTCGGCGAGTTCACACTCACGTCGTGGCGTTACATGAACCACCCGCCGCAGCGCTTCGTGCCACGCGTGCTGAAG
>JBQCIZ010000445.1:0-2515 GCA_051953235.1 Nitrobacter sp.
GCGGCACCGGCCATGTCCGCTCGGTCTCATCGGTGGCCCTGCAGTTGCTGCGCGGCCTTGAGGAAACCTTGATGAAGGGTGCTACGCACAACCTCGTGGTGCGCACGCGCACCGAGGTTGCGCTCTATGTGCTCAATCACAAGCGCGGCCATCTGCGCGATCTCGAGAACAGCTTCAAGGTGACGCTTGCCGTGATCGCCGACCCGACGGTCAATGGCCAGCAATCCTACGTCATCGATCGCGGCGAGCAGGTGCATACCCTGGAAGCCGCGAAGGCGTTGCTCGCCGCCCAGCTTGCGGCCTCTCCGCCACAGGTTGAGGAAGCCTACGACGACGAGGAGTCGTTTGAATTCGAGGCCGAGGTCGAAACCGATGAGACCGAGGGTCTCGCCGGCGAGCAGGCCGCGGGCGAAGGCGGCGAAGCCGATGGCGAAGGCCGCAAGCGCAGGCGCCGCCGGCGCCGCCGCGGACGCTCCGGGGAAGCCCGTGACGGCCTGGCTGCGCGAGACGACGATGGCAGCGACAACGCCCAGGCCGTTGAAACGGTGGACGCGGTCGGCACGGCTGATGATGAAGTATCCGACGAGACCGGCGATCAGGATGCTGAAGCGCGGGCCGATGGATCGCCGGATGGCGAACGGCGACCGCGCCGCCGTGGACGCCGCGGCGGACGCCGCCGGCGCGGCAATGGTGGCGAAGGTGGTCTTGCCGGTTCGATCGCGGACGAACTCGGCCCGACCTCGGAACCCGAAGTTGCCGAAGCCGTCGCGGATTTCGATTCAGCTCCGCCGCTGTCCGAACAGCAGGCGCACCCTGATAACAACGAACCGCAGGCCGAGGCCGAACAGCAGCCGGCTCCGCAAGCCGAGACTGCTCCATCGATCCACGCCCATGACGAAACGGCTGAACCCGAAAAGGCGGCTCGCCGCCGCTCGACCGTCCGCGAGAAGGTCAGCTTCGCGCAGCCGGAGCCGGCGCCCGCCGTTGAGGCGCAGGCGGAGCCTCCTGCTCCGGCGCAGGCCGAGCAACCGGCTCCGGATGCATCCGACTCGCAGCCGCGCCGCGCCGGATGGGGGTCGCGACGGTTCGGCAACGGTACCTGAGATCATTTCCCTGAAATGCAAAACGCCCGGCTTACGCCGGGCGTTTTCTTTTGAACTGACAGTGAACCGCCGCGCCGATCAGAAGTGGCTATAAGACAGCCGCGGAAGCGCGATCTCGCGGCCTTCGGCATCGAGCCATCGTGGCGCTATGTTGCCCGCGATGATCGTGCCAACTGACGTCACGGCGACACCGGATTCGGCCGCCGCTGCCGTGAAGGCATCGAGCCGATCCTCCGGCACGGTGCAAAGAATCTCGTAGTCGTCACCGCCGCTCACGAGAACCGGAAGACCAACCTTGCCTTGCGCGATCAGACTGCGCGCAGCCACAGACAACGGAACGGAGCCGGCATCGATGACCGCCGAAATCCCGGACGCGGCACAGAGTTTTGCGAGATCGCCCGCAAGGCCATCGGACACATCCATCGCTGCGCGCGCATATGTGCGAACAGCCTTTGCCAACCCGACACGCGGTTGCGGTACTCGATAGCGGCCGGTCAGCGCCTCGCGCGCCGTTGCGTCGTCAAGCGTCATCTTGCCGGTGAGGAGCGCGAGCCCCAGTGCGGCATCGCCGATCGTGCCGGTGACGATAACGCGGTCGCCGGGCTGCGCAGACGCGCGCTTGACCATGCCGCCCGGCGGAACCCGGCCAAAGGCGGTGATGGAGATTGTCAGCGGCCCGGGCGTCGAGACCGTGTCGCCGCCGAGCAGCGGACACGCAAACGCGGCTGCATCGCCGCCAAGTCCGCGCGCGAACAACGCGAGCCAATTTTCATCGGCAGCGCGCAGCGCCAGTGTCAGTACAAAGCCGGCCGGCGTCGCGCCCTTGGCCGCGAGATCGGAGAGATTGACCCGCAGCGCCTTCTTCGCAACGGTGTCGGGAGGATCGTTGCCGAGAAAATGCACGCCCTCGACGATCGCATCAGTCGTCACCACGAGGTCATCGCTGCCGCCCTTCAAAAGGGCCGCGTCGTCCGTCAACCCCAGCGCGCCGGGATCGGTCGCCAGCGGCCTGAAGTAGCGTGCAATCAGATCGTCTTCACCCGAAAGCATGATCGTCCCTGTCTTACGGTGACAACACCTCCGCCGTCATCCTGAGGAGCCGTCGCCCTCGCGACGGCCTCGAAGGATGGCCGCATGCACCATCGATCATCCTTCGAGGCTCGCCGCTTTTTCGGCTTCGCACCTGAGGATTACGGTCCCCGCGCAAACTCATCGGCGCGGAAGCGGCGCGCGATCTGATCGAGCACCGCATTGACCATGCCGGTCTCGTCCTGTTCGACAAAGGCGTGCGCCACGTCGACATATTCCGACACGACCACCCGCGCCGGAATGTCCTTGCGGCGCTCCAGTTCGTAGGAGCCCGCACGCAGCACCGCGCGCAGGATCGCGTCGATCCGCTTCAGCGGCCAGCC
>JBQCIZ010000446.1:0-4671 GCA_051953235.1 Nitrobacter sp.
GAGCATCGTCCAAGCCTCAATGCCCCCGCAATCCACCACTGCCGACGTGCCGTCGCTGTGGCAACGGCTGCGCACCAATAAAACTATGGTCGCCCTGTGGTTCATGCTGCCCGCAGCCGCGTTCCTGATCTTGTTCCTTGCCTATCCGCTCGGCCTCGGCATCTGGATGAGCTTCACCGACGAGCGCATCGGCCGCACTGGCATCTTTATCGGCCTCGAGAATTATGAGTGGTTGTGGAGCGACAGCATCTTCTGGCTGTCGGTCTTCAACACGCTGCTCTACACGCTGATCGCCAGCGCCATCAAATTCGCGATCGGGCTTTATCTGGCATTGCTGCTCAACCGCCACATGCCGTTCAAGGCCATGATCCGCGCGATCGTGCTGATCCCGTTCATCGTGCCGACCGTGCTGTCGGCGATCGCATTCTGGTGGATCTATGACGCGCAGTTCTCGATCATTTCATGGTCGCTGATCAAGCTCGGCCTGATCGAACACAATATCAACTTTCTCGGCGACACCAACTGGGCGCGCGGCAGCGTGATCTTCGCCAACATCTGGCGCGGCGTGCCGTTCGTTGCGATCACGCTGTTGGCCGGCCTGCAGACTGTGTCGCCGTCGCTGTACGAAGCCGCGACGCTCGACGGCGCGACCGACTGGCAGCGCTTCCGCCACATCACCTATCCGTTGTTGACCCCGATCATCGCCGTCGTCATGACGTTCTCGGTGCTGTTCACCTTCACCGACTTCCAACTGGTGTGGGCGCTGACCCGCGGCGGCCCGGTCAACGCAACGCATCTGATGGCGACGCTGAGCTATCAGCGCGGCATTATCAGCGGGCGGCTCGGAGAGGGCGCTGCGATCGCAACCGCCATGATCCCGTTCCTGCTGGCTGCCATCGCGATCTCGTGGTTCGGCATGCAGCGGCGCAAGTGGCAGCAGGGGTCCGACAATGACTGATTCAGTCCTTCAACCGAAGGTCGTCGCGGCCGTGCAAAATCTCGCGAAGGGCGACGACAGCGAAGGCATGAGCTATCTGGAGTCGCTGCCGAAGCGGCTCGTCACGCTCTATCTGCCGCTGTTCATCATTCTGATCGTGTTGCTGTTCCCGTTCTACTGGATGGCGCTGACGTCCATCAAGCCGGACGAACAGCTCATCGACATGAACACCTACAACCCGTTCTGGGTTATTCATCCGACCTTCAAGCACATCGAGAAGCTGCTGTTTGAGACGGAATATCCTCGCTGGCTGTGGAATACGATGTACGTCGCGACTTGCGCGACGATACTGTCGATCATCGCAAGCGTGCTGGCGGCCTATGCCATCGTGCGGCTCCGCTTCAAGGGCGCCGATACAGTCGGCGTGCTGATCTTCTTCGCCTACCTGGTGCCGCCGTCGATTCTCTTCATCCCGTTGGCATCGGTGATCCAGGCCTACGGGCTGTTCGACTCGCCGTTGTCGCTGATCCTGGTCTATCCGACGCTGCTGATTCCGTTCTCGACCTGGCTCTTGATGGGATACTTCAAGACCATTCCCTACGAGCTCGAGGAGTGCGCGCTGATCGACGGCGCCAGTCGCTGGCAGATCCTGGTCAAGATTGTGCTGCCGCTGGCGGTGCCCGGCCTGATCTCGGCATTCATCTTTTCGTTCACGCTGTGCTGGAACGAATTCATCTACGCGCTGACCTTCCTGCAGTCGACGCCGAACAAGACGGTGCCGGTGGCGATCGTCAACGAGTTCGTCGACGGCGACATCTACAAGTGGGGCTCGCTGATGGCGGGCGCGCTGGTCGGCTCGCTGCCGCTGGTGATCCTCTACGCCTTCTTCGTCGAACACTACGTGTCGGCGATGACCGGCGCGGTGAAGGAATAGCGGTCGTCATCGGAGCGTTTACCGTCATTGCGAGCGCAGCGAAGCAATCCAGCAAAAGGAAAATAACTGGATTGCTTTGTCACTGCCGTTCCTCGCAATGACGCCACAGAAGGAAATCCCGCGTGCACATCCTCATTCTCGGCGCCGCCGGCATGGTCGGCCGCAAACTCACTGATCGCCTCGTGCGGGACGGCCGTCTGGGCAAACGCGACATCAGCAAATTGACGCTGCAGGACGTCGTCGCGCCCGCAAAGCCGAACACGGCGATCCCGGTCGAGCTCGTGACCAGCGATTCCTCAGATCCCAGGACGGCGCCGCAGTTGGTCGCGTCGAAGCCCGACGTGATCTTTCATCTTGCCGCGATCGTGTCGGGTGAGGCGGAAGCCGATTTCGACAAGGGCTATCGCATCAATCTCGACGGTACCCGTTATCTGATCGATGCCATCCGCGCCGTCGGCGGCGGCTACAAGCCGAGGCTGGTGTTCACGTCGTCGATCGCGGTGTTCGGCGCGCCGTTCCCCGACAGGATCGGCGATGAATTTTTATCCGCGCCCCTGACAAGCTACGGCACCCAGAAGGCGATCTGCGAACTCCTGATCTCGGACTACACACGCAAGGGAATGTTCGACGGCGTTTCGATCCGTCTGCCGACCATCTGCGTGCGGCCCGGCGCGCCTAACAAGGCGGCCTCCGGCTTCTTCTCCAACATCATCCGCGAACCGCTGGCAGGCAAGGAGGCGGTGCTGCCGGTGTCCGACGATGTCATGCATTGGCACGCGACGCCGCGCTCGGCGGTCGGTTTCCTGATCCATGCCGCGACCATGGATACGGCGGCGATGGGACCGCGCCGCGCGCTGAGCATGCCGGGCCTTGCGGCCACCGTCGGCGAGCAGATCGCCGCGCTGGAACGGGTTGCCGGCAAGAACGTGGTGGCGCGGATCAAGCGCGAGCCGGATCAGACGATTATCGGGATCGTTGCCGGCTGGCCGCGCAACTTCGACACCGCGCGTGCGCTGAAGCTTGGATTCACCACGGCGGAAAAGACCTTTGACGACATCATCCGCATCCACATCGAGGACGAGCTCGGCGGCAAGTTCGTGAGCTGACCCGCGCGGGCGCGATCATGACCACCGTTGCCTGCATTGGCGAGTGCATGATCGAGCTGAAGCAGGCGGCGAACGGCCTTTATGCGCGCGGCTTTGGCGGCGACACCCTGAACACGGCGGTCTATCTCGCGCGACTCGGCGTTGCGACCGATTACGTCACTGCGCTCGGCGACGATGCCATGAGCGACGAGATGCTGGCAGGCTGGGCGGGGGAAGGCATCGGCACCGGCCGCGTGCAGCGGCTCAAGGGTAAATTGCCTGGCCTCTACATGATCCAGACCGATGCCCACGGCGAGCGTGGCTTCTTCCACTGGCGCGACAGCGCGGCTGCGCGCGCGTTGATGGACTTGCCGCAAACGGACGAACTGCTGGCGTCGCTGGTGGATGACAAAGTCGTCTATCTCTCCGCGATCACGCTGTCGCTCCATGGCGAAGCGGGGCGTGCGCGATTGTTCGCGGCGTTGCGAACGGCACGCGAGAGGGGAACGCGGATCGCGTTCGACACCAACTTTCGCCCCCGCGGCTGGCCCGATCTCGATCTGGCGCGCCGCGTCTATGGCGAGATGTTCGGAATCTCAGACATCGTACTGGCCTCGACCGAGGATCTGCTGCCGCTCTATCCTGGCGCGAGCGAAGCGGATCTGCTGGCGCGAATCTCGTCGCCGGAAACGGTGCTGAAACTCGCGGAGCCCGCGTGTATCGTCCGCGCCGACGGTTGCGAGCAGATGGTGAGGGCCGCGCCGTTGTCGCATCCTGTCGTCGATACCACGGCGGCCGGCGATAGCTTTGCGGCGGCCTATCTTGCCGCGCGGCAGCGAGGCGCATCCCCGGTCGAGGCGGCAGCGGCCGGGCATCGGCTCGCCGGCGTTGTGGTGGGGCATTCCGGCGCGATCATTCCGCGTACGGCGATGCCCGCGGATGTGTTGAAGGGATGAAGAATATGAGCGCAACGGCCGATCGCGGTGAAACCATCGCGGCCATCTTTACAGAGGCGCAAATCATTCCCGTGCTGACGATCGAGCGCGTCGCGGATGCCGTGCCGCTGGCGCGCGCGCTGGTCGCGGGCGGTGTGCGCGTGCTCGAAGTGACGCTGCGGACGCCGGTCGCCGTCGAGGCGGCGAAGGCGATCATGGCCGAGGTACCGGACGCCATCGTCGGCATCGGCACCATACTGAACCCGGACGATCTGGCCCGCACCGAACAACTCGGCGCGCGGTTCGGCATCAGCCCGGGCGCGACGCCAGATCTGCTAAGGGCCGCGGCCGCAAGCGCGTTGCCGTTCGCGCCGGGGATCGCCACCGCGTCGGAATTGATGATCGCGCTGGCGCACGGCTTCGGCTTCGCCAAATTCTTTCCAGCCGAGCAGGCTGGCGGTATCAAGGCACTGCGGGCGCTCGCCGGGCCATTCCCGCAGGTCCGGTTCTGCCCGACCGGTGGCATCGGCGAAGCCAACGCCGTCACGTGGCTGTCGGAGCCGAATGTGCTGGCAGTCGGCGGTTCCTGGCTGTGTCCGGCGTCCGATGTAAAGTCCGGTAACTGGGCGGGCATAACCACCATGTGCCAGCGGACAATGAAAATGCTGCAATCGCGCTGAACTCGCGCTATCGGTAGATTATATCTTCTCGCAGACGCGAACCGGGACAGCCAGGAAGGGAGCACGACCATGACCGCCAGCATCGTTGGATGGGCGCATA
>JBQCIZ010000447.1:0-3226 GCA_051953235.1 Nitrobacter sp.
CGCTGTCGCTGGGTGAGCCGCAGCACCCGATTCCTGGCTTCGTCGGCTCGGTATTAGCCAACCATATCAATGATTTCGGACGATACCCCATTGCCAAAGGGATCGAGCCGTTCCGCCGTGCCGCAGCCAACTGGCTGGGGATGCGATTCAGCCTGCCCCGGCCGGTCGATCCTGAAACGGAGGTGCTGGTGCTGAACGGCAGCCGCGAGGGCCTGTTCTTCGGTGCCATCGCCGCCGCGCGCTATGTGCCTCCCCGCAAGGGTCCGCCGGCCATCCTTGTGCCGAACCCGTTCTATCCCGCCTATGGTGCAGGCACCCGCGCGGCGAATTGCGAGACGATCTTCCTGCCGACCACGCGCGCCAACGGATTTTTGCCCGACCTCGATGCGCTCGATGACGCCACGCTGGCGCGAACCGTCGCGATCTTCATCGCTTCGCCCGCCAACCCGCAAGGCGCCGTGGCCTCGCGCGACTATCTCACCCGCCTGATCGCGCTCGCTCGTCATCACGGCTTCATGGTGCTGAGCGACGAGTGCTATTCGGAAATCTACACGAGGACCGCGCCGGGCAGCGCGATGGAATGCGCGGGTCCGGATTACGCCAACGTCGTCGCCTTCCAGTCGCTCTCGAAGCGCTCGAACCTGCCGGGCATGCGCGTCGGCTTCGCCGCCGGCGACAAGACATTTCTGGCTGCGTTTCATGAGCTGCGCAACGTGGCCGCGCCGCAAGTGCCGGTGCCGCTGCAGCACGTCGCCGTCGCAGCCTACAGCGATGAAGCCCATGTCGAGGAGAACCGCCGGCTGTATCGGATGAAGTTCGATCTCGCGGACCAGATTCTCGGCAACCGCTACGGTTATGTCAGGCCCGCCGGAGGCTTCTGCGTCTGGCTCGATGTCTCGGCGCATGGCGGCGACGAGACCGCGGCAGTGAAACTGTATCGCGATGCCGGCGTGCGCGTGATTCCCGGCAGCTATCTGGCGCGCGAGCAGGCCGACGGCAGCAATCCCGGCGCAGGCTATATCCGCCTGGCGCTGGTGCAGGACAGTGAAACGACGGCCGAAGCGTTGCATCGGCTGGTGAAAACTCTCGATTAGTCGCAGGGCCCCATGAGCATGGCAGCGATCGAACGTGTTCTTCCCATTGTCGGCCACTTGCCGCCGTCCATTCGCGACGCCCTTGGGCGGCGTCTGCGCGAATTGACCGGGCTTGGCCTGATCGGATTGTCCGGCGCCGCGGCGGCCTCGCTGATGACCTGGTCGGTGCAGGATCCGAGCCTCAGCCACGCCACCTCGCGCGCTATCCGCAACGTCCTCGGCTATCCCGGTGCGATCGGCGCCGATCTGTTGATGCAGATTCTCGGCCTCGGCGCGATCATGCTGATCCTGCCGGTGGCGATCTGGGGCTGGCGGATGCTGACGCATCGCCCCTTCGACCGCGAGGCGATGCGGCTCGCCTGCTGGATTCTTTGCACCGTGGCGGCGGCCGGATTTGCAAGTTGCTGGCCGCACAATACTGCGTGGCCGCTGCCCGCCGGACTTGGCGGCGTCATCGGCGACGCACTGGTTCGCGCGCCCGCGATTGTGCTGGGACCGGCGACCGTGCTGCATCGCCTGGTGTTCGGCGTCATTCTTTTCGCGGTGATGATCGCGACCTTCTTCGTCGCCAGCGGCATGGGATCGCAGCCCACCGACGAAGATGCTGAGATCGAGGACGACGATGCGCCGTTTGAAGAGGATGACGACAACGCCTCAGTGTCTCTGGGCTGGATCGTTCACGCGCTGATGAGCGCGAAGGCGCGGCTGAAGCGCCTCAAGCTCGGCGCCCTGCTGGCGATGGCCTACAAGGCGCTCGTTTCGAGTTCTCCCAAAAAATCGGCGGCGCTTGCTTTCGAACGGCAGGAACCGAGCCTCAGCGGCAAGCGCAGCGCGCCGTCGCTGGTGCCCGCGCATGACGATCTCGACGAGGATGAGGACGACGAGTCCGAGGACGAGGAAGAAGACGAGGAGGATGAGGAGCCGGCCGCGCGCACGCCGCGCAAGAAGGCCGCATCCCGGCAGCCCGCCAGGAAAGGCGGCAAGTTCGAATTGCCATCGGTCAACGTGCTCAGTGCGCCGAAGGCGTCAGATCGTCAGCCGCTCAGCAAGGCGGAGCTGGAAGCCAATTCGCGCGCGCTGGAAGGCGTGCTCGGAGATTTCGGCGTGCGCGGAGAGATCGTGAAGGCCAATCCGGGTCCTGTGGTCACGCTGTACGAACTCGAACCCGCGCCCGGCATCAAGTCGTCGCGCGTCATCGGCTTGTCCGACGACATCGCCCGCTCCATGAGCGCGCTGTCGGCACGTGTCGCCGTGGTCGCCGGCCGCAATGCGATCGGCATCGAATTGCCGAATGCGCATCGCGAAAAGGTTTATTTGCGCGAACTGCTCACCGCGAAGGAAGCCGTGGACTCCGTCGCCAAGCTGCCGCTTTGCCTCGGCAAGACCATCGGCGGTGATCCCGTCATCATCGACCTCGCGCGCACGCCGCACATGCTGATCGCCGGCACCACCGGCTCGGGCAAGTCGGTGGCAATCAACACCATGATCCTGTCGCTGCTGTATCGGCTGCGGCCCGATCAATGCCGCCTGATCATGGTCGATCCCAAAATGCTCGAACTCTCCGTCTATGACGGCATCCCGCATCTGCTGACGCCCGTCGTCACCGATCCGAAGAAGGCGGTGGTCGCGCTGAAGTGGGCCGTGCGCGAAATGGAAGAGCGCTACAAGCGGATGGCCAAGCTCGGCGTGCGCAACATCGACGGCTACAACGCGCGCCTTGCCGAAGCGAAGAAGAGCGGCGAGGAACTGACGCGCACAGTACATACCGGCTTCGACAAGGAAACCGGCAAGGCAATCTACGAGGAAGAGAAGCTCGAACTCGAACCGCTGCCCTATATCGTCATCATCGTCGACGAAATGGCCGACCTGATGATGGTCGCAGGCAAGGACATCGAAGGCGCGGTGCAGCGTCTCGCGCAGATGGCGCGCGCCGCCGGCCTGCACGTCATCCTCGCCACGCAGCGTCCGTCGGTCGACGTCATCACCGGCACGATCAAGGCGAACTTCCCGACCCGCATTTCATTCCAGGTGACCTCCAAGATCGATAGCCGCACCATCCTCGGCGAAATGGGCGCCGAACAACTGCTCGGCCAGGGCGACATGCTTTACATGGCGGGTGGCGGGCGCATCAG
>JBQCIZ010000448.1:0-16434 GCA_051953235.1 Nitrobacter sp.
CGCCGACAAGGCGGTCAGCTACGGCGACCTGATGACGGTGATGAACCTGTTGCGCGACGCCGGTTATCTCAAGATCGCGCTGGTCGGCCTCGACGGCCGTAGCTAGACCATGAACGCCTGGGTCCTCCACGCTCCGCCCGATAATTCCGGCGCCCTGCGCTGGAGCACATCGGCCGCCGCCATCGTCCTGCTGCATGCCGGGCTGATTGCGTTGGGCGTCACCTGGTATGCCCACACGCCGCCGGCGGGTTCGCCGGAGCCGGCCGTTCTGATCGATCTGCCGCCCGCGCCCACCTCGGCGTCACCCGAGCCGCAACAGATGGACGTGGCGCCGGGCCCGCCGATGCAGCAGGCCGATGCGCCCTCGCCACCCCCCGAGCCGCCAAAACAAGACACCGTGCAGGAGCAGATTCCACCGACGCCACCGCAGGAGAAACCTGACGTGGCGGCTCCGCCCGAACAGAAGATAGAACCCAAGCCAGAGCCGCCAAAACCTGCGCCGATCAAACCGAAGCCTGTCGAGACGAAGAAGCCATCGGACCGGCCACCTGCGCCGCGCACCACCGCGGCGCCGCGTGCCGAGCGGCGCGCGCCGCTCGCCTCCACGCGGGCCGGCGCAGCCGCCGGGGTGGCCGCTGCCCTCGCCTATCGCGAACGGCTCGCGGCGCATCTGCAGCGCTTTAAGCAATATCCGTCCGCGGCAAAGGCCGCCGGCGAACAGGGCACCGCGATGCTGAGTTTCACCGTGGACCGCAACGGACGGGTGCTGGCGAGCCGTCTGGCCCGCTCATCAGGTCATGCGGTACTCGATGCCGAGACCATGGCCATGATCCGCCGCGCCCAGCCGCTGCCGGCGTTTCCGCCCGAGATGAAGCAGGCCTCATTGAGTTTTACGGTGCCCGTGCACTTCGCGCTGCGTTAAAGCTGCTAGTTCAGGGATTGGTGCGCTCGAACTGGCGCAACAGCTTGTTGCCGCGCTTGACCGCTGAATCCATCGCCGCCTGCGCGTTCTTCTTGCCGCTGAAGGCCTGTTCGAGTTCGTCCTCGATAACATCGCGGATCAGCACGAACGATCCGAGCCGTAAGCCTCTCGAATTCTCGGTCGGCGGCTTCAGCGTCATCTGCTCGATGGCGATCGCCGTTCCCGGATTGCGATCGTAAAAACCCTGCGCGCGGGTGAGATCGAACGCCGCACGCGTGATCGGCAAATAGCCTGTGTTCTGATGCCAGGCCGCCTGTACTTCCGGTTTGGACAGGTAGGCGAAGAACTTTGCGACGCCCTTGTATTCGCCGCGCGGACGATCGCGCAGCACCCAGAGCGTGGCGCCGCCGATAATGGTATTCTGCGGCGCGCCGGCGACATCGGGCCAATACGGCAGCTTGCCGTAGCCGACCGCGAATTTGGCATTGGCGATGATGTCCGCCCGCGTCGCGGACGAGCCCATGAAGATGCCGCACTCGCCGCGTTGGAAGCGCGGTTCAGGGGCCGTCGCCCGCCCGCTGTAATCGAAGATCTTCGTCTTCTGCCACTCCGCCAGTTGCGCGACGTGACGGATCATCAGCGGGTGATTGAAGATGAGTTCGGCGTCGAGCCCGCCGAAGCCGTTGGCGCGCGTCGCAAGCGGCAGATTGTGCAGGGCGAGAAAGCTCTCGACATTGACCCACGACGGCCATCCCGTGGTGAAGCCGCAGGCGACGCCGGCCTCGTGCAGCTTCTTCGCGGCCTCGCCGACCTCCGGCCACGTCTTGGGCGGCATCTCGGGATCGAGACCGGCAGCGCGGAACAGATCCTTGTTGTAATAAAGAATCGGAGTCGAGGCGTTGAAGGGGAACGACAGCATGTTGCCGGCGACGTCGGTGTAGTAGCCGGTGATGGCGGGCAGATAGGCTTCGGGCGAGAACGCTTCATCCTCATCCCGCATCAGTTCATAGACCGGGTAGGTCGCGCCCTGGGCCGCCATCATGGTTGCGGTCCCGACTTCATTGACCTGCACGATCGCCGGCTGGGTCCGCGACCGGAAGGCGAAGATCGCCGCGGTTACCGTCTCCGTATAATTGCCCTTGTAGGCCGGCACGATCCTGTAGTCGGATTGCGAGGCATTGAACTCGGTGGCGAGCCGCCCGAGTTGCCGCCCGAGTTCACCGGACATCGCGTGCCACCACATGATGTCGGTGACGGCCCGCGCCGGAGCAGGCAGCGCCGCAACGAACTGCACGGCACAAAACAGCAGTGCCCCCCTCAATACCGATGCGCGCATCGCGCCCGATCCTCCCGCCCGCTGCGAGCCTTTGAATATCCGGCCGCCTTGCATTCCTGATAGTGCCATGCAGCCGCGGCTGCAAATCCTGCCTGGCGCGACCGAAGGCCGCTGCGGAACGGACATCTCCTACTTTTGTCGCGTTGAACCTTTTTCCTTGCCGAATGACTCCCTCAAAGGGGAATAGGCACCGGTGTTCGGTCGGGCTGCTGCGTCGCGTAGGCTCCAGCAGGCTTGATCGCGTCGACAGGCGAAGCTTGCAGGTGCTAAAATCGCCGACCGGAAGCCGTTTGAAGCCGCGATTGCCGGAGTTTATGAAGATGCAGCGCGGACTGCAGGCAGCCAGATCGCACGAGTCCGCAAGGTAGAGTCACTTGGTCGCAGCGGAATCTCAACCCGAGAACAGTGCGGAACAGCAGGACGGTCTGGCGGCACAGAGTCGCTCGGGCATCGTCGGGCTGGTCCGCGCGATTCCGATCCGCTGGCGCATTCTGTCGATCGCGGCGCTGAACTCAGCCGTCGTGCTGGCGCTGGCGCTGCTGATCTGGAGCGGCGCAAAGACCCTCGGTTCGGCATGGGACGACGTCCGCCAGGTCCGCGAGTCCGACAAGATCCTTGCGGTTCTCGAAAGCGAGACCGGGCGGCTGCAGAACCTGATCCACCGTTATATCAATCAGCCGAGCCCAGACCTGTTTGCGGAAATCCTGCTACTGCGCGAAGCCGTGCTCGGCACGCTGAGCACGCGCGCTTCCACCGACCCGATGCTGTCAGGCTCGGTCGATGAACTGGAGCACGCCACCGAACGTTTCCTCAGCGGGTTCGGCGAGTTGCGCACCCTGCAGACGACGATCACCAGGACCTATGAGGGTCAGATCCTCGCCCCCGCGAAGGACATGGCGGGACTGTATTCGATCATCGAGGGCGCGACCGGCCGCCGCGAAGCCCGAATCTGGCCGGCGCTCGGAAAATCCCGGGAGGCCTTCACCGCGACGCTGGTGACGGCAAACGCCTACTACCTCGCGCCGGCATCGACCAGCGCCGACGAGGTCCGCAAGAACACCGACGCGATCGAGCGCACCATCCCGGTGATGATCGAGTTCTCGGACAACGACCTCCAGCGCGACGCGTTGCAAAAGCTCAAGACCCGCACCTCAGCGCTGCGCGACGGGATTGGAAATCTCTCCGAACTGCTCGCCAAGCGCACCGACCTGTTGCGCAACTCGATCGACGCCAGCCAGGCAGAGACCATCGCCGCGATCGACGGGCTGTCGGTCAAGATGCGCAAGCGCGAGCAGAGCGCGCAGATGACCTTCGATCACACGCTCGCGGACATCTCGCGCAAGATGCTGTCGATCGCCTCGATTTTCCTCGCTGTCATCATCGTCGCAGGCGTCATCATCGCGCTCAGCATCCGCTTGCCGCTGCGGCAGATCATGACCTCCATGCGCGCGATCATGACCGGCGACTACGACCGCAAGGTCGCCGGTACCGAAGCGCGGGACGAGATCGGTGCGATGGCGCGCGCGGTCGAGGTTTTCCGCAAGAACGCCATTGCCAAACGCGATGCCGAGGACGAATTGCGGGCGGCCAAGGAGCGCGCCGAAAGCGCGCTGCTTGAATTGAACGCCGCGCAACGGAACCTGATCGATGCGGAGCGTCTGGCTGCGCTGGGCGGCCTGGTTGCCGGCGTCGCGCACGAGGTCAACAATCCGATCGGGATCAGCCTGACGGTGGCGTCGAGTTTCGCCCGCCGCGCTGAGATGTTCGACGCCGAATTGCGCTCTGCGGGTCCACTGAAGCGGTCGCAGCTCGAGCAGTTCGTACAGACGTCTCGCGATGCGGCCCAGCAACTGGTCTCGAACCTGTACCGCGCCGGGGACCTAATCCAGTCCTTCAAGCAGGTGGCGGTCGACCGCTCCCACGCCGAGCGCCGCCAGTTCAACTTGAGCGAATCCACCGACCAGATCGTCGCCAGCCTGCGTCCTGTGCTCAAGCGGTCGCCGATCAGCATCACCGTGGATGTACCGGAAGGCCTGATCGTCGATGGCTATCCCGGCTCTTACGGGCAGATTTTGACCAATCTCTTTCTCAACGCGGCCAACCATGCGTTTCCGGACGGGCGATCCGGCGCGATTTCCATCGCGGCGAAGCTGCGCGCCAATGATGACATCGAGATCATTTTTTCCGACAATGGCACCGGCATGACGCCGGACGTCCAGCGGCAGGCTTTCGACCCTTTCTTTACCACGCGCCGCAATGAGGGTGGCACCGGCCTTGGGCTTCATATTGTCTATAATCTCGTCACTCAGCAGCTCGGCGGGCGCATGATGCTCGAGTCGAGACTGGGACAAGGCACGACTTTTCGCATTATCATGCCGCGAGCCGCTGCCGGTGGCGCCAGGGGCGGTGAAACAGATAACGAGACCACACAATGGCCGACCAGGACGATGTCCTCCACCTGATCGACGATTCCGGAGCCGATCACCCGGAAGTCTCACCCGCCCGCAAATGGAAGGTCGCCGTCATCGACGACGATCAGGCCGTGCACGAGGGCACGCGCTTCGCGCTCAGCGACTACAGCCTCAACGGCCAGACGCTGGATATCCTGTCGGCCTACTCCGCGGCCGAGGGCCAGGAGCTGATGCGCGCGCACCCGGACATTGCCGCGGTGCTGCTCGACGTCATCATGGAGACCGACTCCGCCGGACTCGATCTCGTCGAATACATCCGCAACGAACTGAAGAACGAGACCGTGCGCATCATCCTGCGCACCGGCCAGCCCGGTCAGGCGCCGGAGCGCCGCGTCATCGTCGACTACGACATCAACGACTACAAGGCCAAGACCGAGCTCACCGCCGATAAGCTGTTCACGTCGCTGACCGCGGCGTTGCGCAGCTATCAGCAGCTCGAGCGCATGGTACAGACCCGCCGGGGCCTCGAGATCATCATCGATGCAGCGTCCACGCTCTACGATTTCAAATCGATGCAGCGGCTCGCCGAGGGCGTGCTGACGCAGATCGCTTCGCTCCTGAACGTCGATTGCGCCGGCATCCTGGTGCTGCGCGACGGCGGCATCAAAGGCGACGACTTTTCGGTGCTGGCCGGCTCAGGGTGCTACAGCCGCTTCATCGGCCAGACCGGCGACACGGCGCTCGACCCCGACCTCAGGCAAATGGTGGAAGCGGCGTTCAAGCGCCGCCAGCACGAATTCGTCGATCACCGCTCGGTGCTCTATATCCGCACCGGCAGCGGCCGCGAGGTGGTGGTTCTGCTGCAGGCCGAGCGCGACCTCTCGGACACCGACCGGTCGCTGGTCGAGATTTTCGGCAGCCGGCTGTCGATCGCATTCGACAACGTGATTCTCTACCAGCAACTACAGGCCGCCAACACCCAACTCGAGGATCGCGTGGCACAGCGCACCCGCGCGCTGATGCAGGCCAACCGCAGGCTGTCGGCGCAATGGCTGCGGCTGCAGCGCGCCAACGGCTTCAAGAACGAAATCCTCGGCACCGTGGCGCACGACCTGAAAAATCCGCTCGGCGTCATCCTCGGCCGCACCGAGATGCTGACCGAGCTGATCGGCGCAGGCTCGCCCAAGGAAACCATCACCTCGCAGGTGGACCATATTCGCGACGCCACCAGGCGCCTGACCACGATGGTCGATCATCTGATTTCCGATGCCATGGCCGACGCCTTCGACATCACGATCCGCCGTGAACCCGTCGATGTCGCCGCTCTGGTCGCTGAGGTTGTGGAGGCCAATCAGCCGTCCGCCGTCAACAAGCAGCAGAACCTCACGGTCTCCGCGCCCACGGGCCACATCACCATGTGCGATTCCGACCGGATGCGCGAAGCGATCGACAATCTCGTCAGCAACGCCATCAAGTACAGCCCGATCGGCGGCAAGATTGCGCTGCTGGTCAACCACGATGCCGACAACACCATTATCCGCGTCACCGACGAGGGCGCCGGTCTCTCGCCGGAAGACCTTGGGCGGCTGTTCGGCCGCTTCCAGCGGCTGTCCGCAAAGCCCACCGCCGGGGAAAGCTCCACCGGCCTGGGATTGTCGATCGTGAAACGGATCGTCGACATGCATGACGGCCAGATCAACGCCGACAGCCGTGGTCCCGGACAGGGGTCGACCTTCACCATCATCCTGCCTGCGGCGGTCTGACATGAGCCAGAGCCCGCATATCTTCATTGTCGACGACGAGGCGCCCGCCCGCGAGATGGTCGGCGACTATCTCAAGATGCACGGCTTCACCATTACGCTGTGCGACGGCGGCAAGAGCCTGCGCGAGGCGACCGGCAGCGCGACGCCCGATCTCGTCGTGCTCGACCTGAACATGCCGGAAGAAGACGGCCTTTCGATCATTCGCGACCTCAAGAGCCGGATGAACGTACCCGTCATCATGCTGACGGCGACGGCGAGCCCGATCGATCGCGTGGTCGGCCTCGAACTCGGCGCCGACGACTATGTCGCGAAGCCCTGCGAGCTGCGCGAGCTGATGGCGCGCATCCGCTCGGTGCTGCGGCGAAGCGCGCCGAAGTCAGCGGCATCCGGCGCAAGTACAGCCACAGCCAAAAATGCGGCCGAACAGCTCGTCCGCTTCGGCACAAAATGGCTCGACCTCGAGGCTCAGGCCTTGCGCGACGACGAAGGCAACGAGCATCCGCTCACCGCCTCGGAATTCAGCCTGCTGAAAGTCTTCGCCGCCAACCCGAAGCGGGTGCTGTCACGCGAGCGGCTTCTGGAATTGGCCAATGCCCGCGACAGCGAAGCCTTCGATCGCGCGGTCGACCTGCGGATCATGCGAATCCGCCGCAAGATCGAGCCCGACCCCACCAAACCGGCAGTCATCCGCACCATCCGGGGCGGCGGCTACCTGTTTTCGCCCTCCGGCGACAAGGCCTGATCTGCGACGCGCCTTTGCCGCAGAGGTTCCGGCAGAAAGTCCTGAAAGATTCAAGACCCTGGCCTGCCCCGGGGAAAACCTACCTCATTCAAATCATTGATATTTTGTCCTGAATTGTTTCGTCGCCGCTGACCGACGAAACAATTCTCCCCCTCCACGAAACCATTTTCCGCTTTTCGTGCAGACCTCCTGAAACGGTCGCTGGCTAACAATCTGCCCAACGAAAAGCGGGAGCCAGTCATGCAAAACGTCATCGCAATCAACGCAGCCGCCCGGCAAGGCATTGTTGCCGCCCAGGCGACCTCGGACGAGATGCTGCTTGAGCGGATTGCCGAGGGCGACCGCACGGCGATGCATACGCTCTACGCACGTCACAATGTCCGCGTCTATCGCTTCGTGCTGCGCAGCCTGCGCGACGCCACCGCCGCGGAAGACATCGTGAGCCAGGTGTTCCTCGACGTCTGGCGGACCGCCGGCCAGTTCGAAGGCCGCTCGCAGGTATCGACCTGGCTGCTGTCGATCGCCCGTTTCAAGGCGCTGACCGCGCTGCGCCAGCGCCGACACGAGGACATCGATCAGGAGAACGTCCGCGAGATCGCCGACGACGCTGATACACCGGAAACGTCGCTCGATCGCAGCAACGTCAGCGCTATCCTGCGCGCCTGCATCGACAAGCTGTCGCCGGCGCATCGCGAGATCATCAATCTCGTCTACTATCACGAGAAGTCTGTCGAGGAAGCCGGCGAGATCATCGGCATTCCGCAGAGCACCGTGAAGACGCGCATGTTCTATGCCCGCAAGCAGCTCGCCGAGCTTCTGAAAGGCGCAGGTGTCGGAACTCTCGCAGCCTGAGCACAAACTCAACTTTCAAGCAAAGCCTCCAACGGCCCGGACGGGATGCCCCTCTCCGGGCCGATTTGCGTGTTGCGATCACGGCGCCGCGATCCGATAACACCCTTCTGTCATCTCTCGCTCACGTCGTACTTTGTTAAGGAGCAATGACGATTTCCGCCGCGCCGTGGTAGCATCGCCACCTGATCCAACCGCAAGGGATGGTGCCGATGTTCGAAGGTTGGGATGCGGTCTTTCTGGCCCGTGCGCAATTTGCCTTCACGATGTCATTCCACATCGTGTTCCCGGCCTTCTCGATCGGACTTGCGAGCTACCTGGCGGTTCTCGAAGCCCTCTGGCTCTGGACCGGCCGCGACGTCTTCATCAACCTGTTCAATTACTGGCTGAAGATCTTCGCCATTGCGTTCGGTATGGGCGTGGTATCGGGCATCGTGATGTCCTACCAGTTCGGCACCAACTGGTCGGCATTTTCCGACAAGGCCGGCCCGGTGATCGGCCCGTTGATGGCCTATGAGGTGCTGACCGCATTTTTCCTCGAGGCGGGATTCCTCGGCGTCATGCTGTTCGGCCTGAAGCGGGTCGGACCGAAGCTGCATTTCCTCGCGACGCTGATGGTCGCCATCGGCACGCTCATCTCGGCATTCTGGATTCTCTCCGCGAATTCCTGGATGCAGACGCCGGCCGGCTACGCCCTCAACGCCGATGGGCAATTCGTCGCGGCGAACTGGCTGAAGGTGATCTTCAATCCCTCGTTCCCCTACCGCCTCGTGCACATGGTGCTGGCGGCCTATCTCACCACATCACTCGTGGTCGGCGCGGTCGGCGCATTCCATCTGCTGCGCGATTCCCACCTCGCCGGTGCACGCGTGATGTTTTCGATGGCGATGTGGATGGCCGCGATCGTCGCGCCAATCCAGATTGTCGCAGGCGATCAGCATGGCCTCAATACGCTGGAGCATCAGCCGGTGAAGATCATGGCCATGGAAGGACACTTCCAGAGTCACAAGGACGGCGCGCCGCTGATCCTGTTCGGCCTTCCGAGCCAGAGCGAAGGCAGGGTCAACTACGCCCTTGAAATCCCGAAAGCCGGGTCGCTGATCCTCAAGCACTCGCCGGATGCGCCGATGGCCGGCCTCGATACGGTACCGCGCGAAAACTGGCCGCCGGTGCCGGTCGTGTTCTGGTCGTTCCGGATCATGGTCGGCATGGGGCTATTGATGGTCGCGCTCGGCATGCTCAGCCTCTTCATGCGATGGCGCGGCGCCCTCTATGACTCCCGCCTGCTGCATATCTTCGCTGTCGCCATGGGACCCGCGGGCTTCATCGCGGTGCTCGCGGGCTGGTTCACCACCGAAGTCGGACGGCAGCCTTACACCGTCTATGGCCTGTTGCGGACGGTGGATTCCGCGTCGCCGCTCGCGCAGCCTGCGGTCGCCTCGTCCCTGATCGCGTTCGTGATCGTCTACTTCATCGTCTATGCCGCGGGCATCACCTACCTCTTCCGATTGATGGCCGCGCCGCCTCAGCCCGGCGAGCAGGGACCGCGCGGCGACGAGCCGGTACGCGCGGCCGGAATCACGCCCGCAGCCGCGACGGCCGGCAGAAGCTGAGGAGGCTCGCGATGATCGACATTGCCGTGGTCTTTGCCTTCATCATCGCCTTCGCGGTTTTCGTCTACGTCGTGATGGACGGATTCGACCTCGGCCTCGGCATGCTGTTTCCGTTGTTTCCGAAGAAGGACGATCGCGACATCATCATGAACAGCGTTGCGCCTGTCTGGGACGGCAACGAGACCTGGCTGGTGCTCGGCGGCGGCGGCCTTATGGCCGCGTTTCCGCTGGCCTATTCGGTGCTGATGCCCGCGCTCTACACACCGATGATCGCCATGCTGGTCGGACTGATCTTCCGCGGCGTCGCATTCGAGTTTCGCTGGCGGACGCTGCGCGAGCGCAACCGCTGGGATACGGCCTTCGCCGGCGGCTCGTTGCTTGCGACGCTGGCACAGGGCATCGCGCTCGGCGCGATCCTGCAGGGCGTTCATGTCGAGGGGCGGCACTATGCGGGAGGCTGGTGGGACTGGCTGACGCCGTTCAGCCTGCTGACCGGCGTCTCGCTGGTTGCCGGCTATGGCCTGCTCGGCGCCACCTGGCTCGTGATGAAGACCGAAGGTGATCTCCGCGAACGCGCCTACCATTTGAGTTGGTGGCTGCTGTTCGCCATGCTCGCCGCCATCGGCGCGGTCAGCATGGCGACACCGTTCCTCAGCATTGAATACGCTCATCGCTGGTTTTCCTGGCCGGGCATCTTGCTGACCGCGCCGGTCCCGGTCGCCGTGGCCGCGGTGACGGTCCTGCTGCTGCGAAGCCTCGCCGCGCGGCAGGATTACCGGCCGTTCTTTCTGTCGCTCGCGCTGTTCGCACTGTCCTATGCCGGGCTCGGCATCAGCATGTGGCCCTACATCGTTCCGCGCAGCATCACGATCTGGCAGGCCGCGGCACCACGCGACAGTCAGATCTTCATGCTGTTCGGAATAGCAGTGCTGATACCGATGATCCTCGCCTATACCGCATGGGCCTACTACGTCTTTCGCGGCAAGGTCGATCCGCACGGCGGCTATCATTCATGAACGGTCCCGACGATAGGCTGCCGCCGCTGGCGCAACGGCTCACCTGGTTTGCCCTGCTGTGGCTCGGCGGCGTCGGCACGGTGGCGCTGGTCGCATACGGATTGCGGCTCTGGATCGCGCCGCACTGAACGCACCATCCGCGATTTGTGAAAAATTGCTGACATTCCAACGGTCACGGCGGACTCTTGCCAGAGCGGCCCTTGTCGGTTTTGATGGCGCAGGCGATTTGCCCGACAGGCATTGGACGGAGACGAGCGATGACGGCGTTTCGGCATCTCATGCTGGCGATAGTGGCGACGGCGAGCCTGATGCTTTCGGCAACATACAGCTTTGCGCAACAAAGGCAGCCCGACGTCGGCGACCAGCCAGGACTGATTCCCGACGACACCGTCGAACTCGATCCGGAATTCCGCAAGCAGGTCGTGCTCTACCGCACGACTGAGCCGCCTGGCACCATCATCATCCAGACCGCCGAGCGCCACCTTTATCTGATCCAGGGCAACGGCCGCGCCATCCGCTACGGCATTGGCGTCGGCCGCGACGGTTTCCAATGGCAGGGCATCCTCAACATCACGCGCAAGGCCGAATGGCCGGACTGGACGCCGCCGCCGGAAATGATCGCGCGGCAACCCTATCTGCCGCGCTTCATGGCGGGCGGCCCCGGCAATCCGCTCGGCGCACGCGCCATGTATCTCGGCACCACCGTCTATCGCATCCACGGCACCAACCGGCCCGATACGATCGGTACTGCGATCTCCTCGGGCTGCTTCCGTCTGGTCAATGCCGACGTTGCCGATCTCTACGACCGCGTTCCGGTCGGCACGCGCGTCATCGTGCGGCAAAAGCCGCAGCTTTAGTTCATCTGTTTATCCATAGCATCACATCGATACTTTCCCGGTTTTGCGAGAGGGGCTCTCCATGCGGACATTTCGAAGCGGCCTTCTGATCGGCCTTGCCATCGCCGCGGCCGTGGCGACCGCCGCGATCACCTACGAGCGCTACGACACCAAGACGCTCAAGCGTACGGTCCGCCGTGATGCGGTGCTGTGCGGCGTCAATACCGGTCTGCCAGGTTTCTCGATTCCCGACGACAAGGGCAACTGGTCCGGCTTCGATGTAGACTTCTGCCGCGCGGTGGCTGCTGCGATCTTCGACGACCCGAAGAAGGTGAAATTCATTCCGCTCGACGCCAATGAGCGTTTCAAGGAATTGCAAAGCCGCAAGGTCGACATCCTCGCCCGCAACTCGACCTGGAGCATGTCACGCGAAACCAACTATGACCTCTACTTCCCGGCCGTCGCCTATTACGACGGCGAAGGCTTCATGGTGCGCACCTCGCGCAAGGCCGACTCCGCGCTCGATCTCGGCGGCACAAAGATCTGCGTGCAGGACAACACTACGACCAAGCTCAATCTCGCCGACTACTTCAAGGCCAACAATCTCAACTACGAGGAAATGAAATTCGAGAAGCTGGAAGATATGCTGAAGGCCTATGACGAGGCCAAGTGCGATGTGCTGACCGCCGACGTCTCCCAGCTCTATGCGTTGCGGCTACGGCTTTCCAAGCCGAACGAGAGTTTCATCCTGCCCGACGTGATCTCCAAGGAGCCACTGGCGCCGGTGGTCCGCCAGCGCGACGACGACTGGATGATGATCGTTAAATGGACGCTCTATGCGATGATCAACGCCGAGGAACTCGGTATCACCTCGAAAAACATCGACGAGGCAATGAAATCGAAAAAGCCCGACGTGATGCGCCTGGTCGGCAACGAGGGTGAATACGGCGAGGATCTCGGTCTGACCAAGGACTGGGCCGCGCGGATCATCCGCCACGTCGGGAATTACGGCGAGGTCTACGACCGTAATGTCGGCGCCGACTCCAAACTGAAGATTCCGCGCGGCCTCAACCAGCTCTGGAACGCCGGCGGCATCATGTACGCCCCGCCGCTGAGGTAAGACGTCTGTTGTTTAGACCAACCCTTTAACGAGTGGAGCGTCATGCGCGGGCTCGACCCGCGCATCCATCTCCCTTGAAGGATGGATGGCCGGGTCAAGCCCGGCAATGACGAGGGTTATCAATACCCCTTCGCCCGCGCCAGTTGATCGGCATGGAAATTGGCGTCGCCGAACAGCTCCTCGCAGACCCGCGCGCGCTTCATGAACAGGCCGATGTCGAACTGGTCGGTCATGCCCATGCCGCCATGCATCTGCACGCCTTCCTGCACGGCGCGGGTCGCCGTCGTTCCGGCGCGCGCCTTGGCGACTGCAACGGCCGCAGCCGCCTTGTCGGTATCGGCGTCGAGGGCCTGCAATGCCTTCAGCACCGCGGCGCGGGTGATCTCGATGTCGATGTAGAGTTGCGCGGCGCGATGCTGCAGCGCCTGGAATTCACCAATCGCCTTGCCGAACTGCTTGCGGTCCTTGAGATACGTCACCGTGCGGTCGAACACCTCCTCGCTCAAGCCAACCATCTCGGACGCCACCGCGCCACGGCCAATATTCAGCACCTGCTCCAGCAACGCGCCGCCGCCATCGACCTCGCCGAGCACATGATCGGCGTCGACCTCGACGTTGTCGAAAGTGATGCGCGCGGCATTGTGCGCATCGACCATGATCGTGCGCTCGATCGCAAGACCCTTGGCCTTCGGATCGACGATGAACAATGTCATTCCGTCGCGCTCGCCGGGGCTGCCCGCCGTGCGCGCCGCGACGATCAGCAGATCGGCGGTATGGCCATCGACAACGAGCGCCTTCGCGCCGTTCAGCCGAAAGCCGTTGCCGGATCGCACGGCCTGCATCGCGGTTTGCGCCGGACGGTGTTTGGCGCCCTCATCGACCGCGAGCGCCGCCAGCAACTTGCCGGCGGCTATCTTCGGAAAGTACTCCGCCTTCTGCGCGTCGCTGCCGCCGCGTGTCAGCGCAGACGCCGCCACGACGCCGGTCGCAAGGAACGGCGACGGCATCAGGGTGCGGCCGATTTCCTCCATGACGATGCCGGCTTCGACGCAACCGAGCCCGCTGCCGCCGAACTGGTCCGGCACCAGCAGGCCGCAGAAACCCATCTCGGCGAAGGTCGCCCACAGTTCGGAAGAAAAGCCGGTGGCGTCCTTGCTGTCGCGCAGCTTGCGTAGATGCGCCACCGGCGCCTTGTCGCTGATGAGCCCGCGCGCGCTGTCGCGGAGCATGGATTGTTCTTCGGTGAGGAGGAGAGGCATGGTCAGTTCCCAAACAAGAATAACGTTGTTGTGTGAGCCGTCACCCTGAGGTGCGCGCATTTGCGCGCCTCGAAGGGCGACGGCTGTTCATCCTTCGAGGCTCGCCGAAAACGGCTCGCACCTCAGGATGACGGCTGATGCGGCGCCGAAATCCGCTACGCTCCCGGCAGATCGAGGATGCGCTTGGCGACGATGCCGAGCATGACCTCGCTGGTACCGCCTTCGATCGAATTCGCCTTGGTGCGTAACCATGCACGCGGACGCGCACCCTCCTTCGATCGCGGGCTTTCCCATTCCAGAGCGTCGATGCCGCCGGCCGACATCAGGATTTCGTAGCGGCGCTTGTTCAGTTCGGTGCCGTAATACTTCATCGCCGACGAGAACGCTGGATGGCCCTGCCCGGCCTTGTTGAGATCGACCATGCGTTCGGCCGCGGCCGCGAGCGCCGCCTCGTCCACCTCGAACAAGGCGATCTCGCCGCGCAGCAGCGCGTCGTCCAGCCGGCCCTGCTCGTCAGCGCCGACGGAGTCCGCCGCCACCTGCCCGAGCGGACGGCCGACGCCGCGCTCGCCCATGCCTGAAATCATCGCGCGCTCATGCTGCAGCAGATATTTCGCCACATCCCAGCCGCGATTGACGGTGCCGACCACATGCGACTTCGGCACCCGCACGTTGTCGAAGAACGTTTCGCAGAACGGCGACTTGCCGGAGATCAGCAGGATCGGCTTGGTCGAGACGCCCTTCGAGGTCATGTCGAACAGGATGAAGCTGATGCCGTCATGCTTCTTCGCCGCTGGATCGGTGCGCACGAGACAAAAGATCCAGTCGGCGAAGTTGGCGTAGGACGTCCAGATCTTCTGGCCGTTGATGATGTAATCGTCGCCGTCGCTTTCGGCGCGGGTCTGCAGGGAAGCCAGATCGGAGCCGGCGTTCGGCTCGGAATAACCCTGGCACCAACGGATCAGCCCGGCGGTGATTTTCGGCAGGTGTTCCTTCTTCTGCGCGTCGGTGCCATATTTGAGCAGCGCCGGTCCAAGCATGGAGATGCCGAAAGATGTGAGCGGCTGGCGCGCGCCTATCGCCGCCATTTCCTGCCGCACGATCTTGGCTTCCTCGCCATCGAGACCGCCGCCACCATATTCCTTCGGCCAGTGCGGCACGGTCCAGCCCTTGTCGCGCATGCGCTCGAACCAGACGCGCTGCGGCTCCGACGAGAACTTTGCGTTGCGGCCGCCCCAGAAAGTGTCTTCGTCAGACGTCATGGGCTTGCGCATCTCGGGCGGACAGTTGGCGTCGAGCCAGGCGCGCGTTTCGCGGCGGAAGGTGTCGAGGTCGGACATGCGATAGTTTCCTTTGGGGTCGCGGTTCGCATCCGCCGATCCGGCGGGCGCGCGTGTTGCCCGCGACCTTAGCGGGCGCAATAGGGATTTCAACATGTCTGTCGCCGCAGACATGTATTCCGCGGCATGGAAGTCGCGCGCGGAGAATGATACTGGCAAGACGCACTCGACGAGAAAACAAGAGGAAACGACAATGCGCCTGAAGCTGCTTTCGCCTGGCGAAATGAACGCGGACCAGAAGCAGACCTACGATGAATCCATCGCCAGCAAGCGCGGCAGCCCGCCGCCGCCGATGATGGCCTGGCTCAACAGCCCCGAGATGGCGCGGCATGCCACCCGGCTCGGCGCGGTGCTGCGCTTCGATACGGTCTTTCCCGCAAAGCTGTCGGAAATCGCGATCCTCGTCACGGCGCGGCACTGGAGTTCGCACTACGAGTGGTATGCGCACAAGCGTCTCGCGCTGAAGGGCGGCATGGATCCGAAAATCATCGAGGACATCCGCCAGCGCCGCACGCCGGCCTTCGACGATGCCAAGGGCAAGATGATCTACGACGTCGCAAAATCGCTGCACGAAGGTCATGGCCTCGCGCAAGGCCTCTACGACGAGGCGGTGAAGGTTCTGACCGAGCGCGGCATTGTCGAGATCATCGGCCTGTGCGGCTACTACACCATGGTGTCGATGACGCTGAACACGTTCCAGTTCCCGCTGCCGGACGGCGAGGTGTCGGAGCTATCGTGAGTGAGCTGAACTGCCACATATCGTAAGCTGCAAAGCCGTCACCCTGAGATGGCGGAGCGCGGCGAAGCCCTCGAAGGGCGACGGCCGTCCATCCTTCGAGGCTCGCCGCAACAGACGGCTCGCACCTTCAGCAGCAATGGCTTCGCCATTGCGCAGAGATGACGGCCTGCGGAGGCCCCATGCCTGACACCACAAAACCCGTCGCTGCCGGTACGCGCATCGGGCATGTCCATCTGAAAGTCGCCGACCTCGAACGCGCGCTCGGCTTCTACTGCGGCGTGCTCGGCTTCGAGTTGATGCAGCGCTATGGCGATCAGGCTGCATTCATTTCCGCCGGCGGCTACCATCATCACATCGGACTGAACACGTGGGAAAGCAAGGGCGGCTCACCGCCCGCGCCGGGGACCACCGGCCTCTTTCACACCGCGATTCTCTATCCGACGCGCGCCGCTCTGGCCGACGCACTGCACCGCGTGTTGCAGGCAGGT
>JBQCIZ010000449.1:0-2101 GCA_051953235.1 Nitrobacter sp.
GGGCCGGGTCCATGCCGCGAACACCAGCGGGCGCGGTGCATCGAACACGCGCGTGATGATGATGGTACGATCGTGATCCGGCTGCGTATGCTGGACGGCGACGGCCATGCTGTTTCTCCCGACGGCGATCGACGCTCAGGCAGGCTGACCCGGCAGCGGGTGCGAAAAGCTCCAGGCATGACCGAAGGGATCGACAACCTGGCCATACCGCGCGCCCCAGAATGCATCCCACGGCTTGACCGCAACGGTGGCACCGGCATCGAGCATGCGCGCGACCGCCTGGTCGCAGTCGGGCACTTCGACATGAACGGTGACAGACGTCCCGTTCAGCGTTTCCGGCGCCGACCATTTCAGGCCATTGTGAAACTCGCAGACCTCGGGAAACTCGTCCATGACGAAGAAGCGCGCGCCGTTCACCTGCATCTCCGCGTGCATCAATCGCTTGCCGTCCTGCGCAGGCATCCGGATCACCTCGAACGCGCCGAGGCCGCGGCTATAGAAATCCAGCGCAGCTCGGGCGTCGCTGACGGTGAGATGCGGCGTGAAGGTCTGAACGGATGAAGTCATCGGTTTCTCCTCTTCTGATATTTCAGGCCGCGTCTGTCATCGCCGCGACCACCGCGGCAAGACGATCGTAAGATTCACCCGCGCCGTTCTCCATTCCGGACTTGAGGTGCATGTCGCGGTTCTCGCGCGACTTGTGCAGCACGGTGACCGTCAGCGTGGTCTTGCCGTTGGACTCGACAAATGTCGACGTCACCATCGCTTCGTCACTGGTGAACCCCTCGGTGACGTAACCTTCGGTGAAAACGATCCGGTCAGGAGCCGAGATCTCGCGATAGGTGCCTTTCAGCGTGTGATCGACGCCATCCGGCCCGCGCATGGTGAAGCGGTAGGCGCCGCCGACCCGCAGGTCGATCTCGCACGCGATCAGGGTCATGAGATCGCAACCATACCACTGCCTGACATGTTCGGGCATCGTCATCGCCTTGAACACAAGGCGGCGCGGCGCATCGAACGTGCGCGTCAACACGATCTCACGGTCGGACGGCGTGGTGATCGTCAGGGCCTTGGTGACTTTTGCGTCCATGGTGACTCCTTTACGACTACAAATGGCGGGAGCCGCTAGACCTTGCGGCCACGTTTCCTCGGCTTTGACTTAGTCCGGTTCGGCGACTTGCCGTTCGCTTCCTGCGCCTTCATCTCCTGAAGGTAATCGTCGAGCCGGTCGAAATTCTCGTCCCAGAATTTACGGTAGCGCTCCAGCCAGCCATCGACGTTCTTCAACGCCGCCGGCGCGATCCGGCACGGACGCCACTGCGCCTCACGGCCGCGCGAAATCAGATTGGCATGTTCGAGCACCTTCAGATGCTTGGAGATCGCCGGCAGGCTCATAGCGAAAGGCTCGGCGAGTTCTGTCACCGACGTTTCGCCGCGCGCGAGTCGCGCCAGGATTGCCCGGCGTGTCGGATCGGCAAGGGCCGCGAAGGTGATGCTGAGCGGATCGAGCGGCATTGTTTAGCCTATCGGTTAAATAACCTTTAGGTTAAATACAGGGCAACCCGGCGCGCTGTCAAGCCGCGGCTGGATTTATTGAGAAGGAATTCGATCTCAGGTTCTCGCAGGGCCGCACATCAGATCGATGGCGTTTGTGACGATCGCCTCGAGGTTCCTGCGCGGCACACGGGCGCGGGCGCGAATGGCGATGGTATGAATCGTAGCGGACGCCAGTTGCGCCAGCACGGCCGGATCGGCGCTCGCAGCCAGCTCGCCCTTCTCCTTCGCGAGCCGGAATGAGGATGCAAACGCCTTGTCGAGTTCGGTCAGACCTTCGAGCACCATGGCGCGGATATCGGGATCGGCCATCGCTTCCGAACCCGCCGTCATCACGGTGAAGCAACCACGCGGACCGCCCTCGCCTGCGAGATAGATGTCGAGCGCCACCGCATAGATGCGCGCAAGGCGCTGGCGGATCGGCAATTCACCCTTGAAGACATCCTGCATCGCGGCGCGCGCGTCGGCGCGGTAGCGCTCATAGCTCTTGATGAAAAGTTCGCGCTTGTCACCGAACGCGCCATAGAGACTCGGGCGGTTCATCCCG
>JBQCIZ010000450.1:0-4712 GCA_051953235.1 Nitrobacter sp.
TCAGTGCGTTCTCAATGATGCCATCGTCGATGAAAATTTTATTCGTTCACAACAACTTCCCGGCTCAGTACCGCAATCTGGCGGCGGCGCTGGCGAATGAACCCGGCTATGAATTGGTTGCGATTGGAGCATCGAATGCGACTGCGATGCCATCGGTCAAGTTGATTAAATATGCACTTCCCGATGCGGATGTTTCCGGAACCCATCCATTTGCACGACGCTTCGACCTCGAGTGCCGCCGCGCTGAGCAGGTGCTCTACAGTCTCTCGACGCTGGCGGCGTCGGGATTTGCCCCGGATGTCATTCTTGCACATCCTGGATGGGGCGAGACGCTGCCGTTGCGCACGATGTTTCCCAAAGCGAGACAACTCGTCTATTGCGAATTCTTTTATGGCGCCGACGGCCGCGATATCGGATTCGATCCGGAATTTCCGATGTCCGGACTCGACGGTCATATCGGATTGCAGCTCAAGAACGCGACGACCTTGCTCGCGCTCGCCGATTGCGACCTTGGGATTTCTCCCACGAACTGGCAGCAGTCGACTTTCCCCTCACACTATCAAAGCAAGATCGAAGTCGTTCACGAGGGAATCGATACCTCGCTCGTGCGGCCTGATCCGCAGGCGCGCCTGACGCTGCCGAATGGCCGGCAGGTCGGTCCTTCAGATGAAGTCGTGACCTTTGTCGTGCGCAATCTCGAACCGCTCCGGGGCTATCACATCTTCATGCGCGCGCTTCCGGAAATAATGAGGCGCCGGCCCAATGCGCAGATCGTCATCATCGGCAGGGATGGATTGTCTTATGGCCTTCCGCCGCCGGCAGGCAGTAACTGGAAGTCGATCTTCCTGGAGGAGGTTCGCGACCGGTTGGACATGTCACGCGTTCATTTCATGGGCGGGGTGCCATACCACACATTCATCACGGCACTTCAGGTGTCGTCGGCGCACGTCTACCTGACATACCCCTTCGTGCTGTCGTGGTCCGCACTGGAAGCGATGAGCGCCGGCTGCCTGGTGATCGGGTCCGACACCTCGCCGGTGCGCGAAGTTATCAGCTCCGGCGACACCGGCCTGCTGGTGCCGTTTTTCGCGGTCGACGAGCTGGCCGCGCGCGTTATCGAAGCACTTCAAAGCCCCGAACGGTTCAACGCGATCAGGGAAGCCGCGCGCCGCTTCGTTATCGAGCAGTACGATGCGAAGCGGATTTGCGTGCCGCAAATGCGTCAGTTGCTCGAACAGGCGGCGCCTTCGACGCCAGCCCGGCGAAACGTCTGGACGGGACGTCCCGCGTCGGAATGGTCAAAGACAACCAGACGTTCTCTTCAAAATGCATTCGCCTCGATCGACATGGAGATGTCCGGCGAGAGTGAATCCGGCCGATCGTAAGCGTCGAAACGGGAGGCGCTCCCGTTACGCCAATGCAAGGGGAGGGGCTATTCGCCAATCAATCCGTTTTGATTTTCAACGCGATCTTGCCGGTATAGCCATAGACCGCGTGCAAGATGGTGAGAACTTCGTCGGCGACCGTGCGGTCGGTATCCGGCCCTATCGGATAGGTTTTCGAATAATTGGGCGCTCGGCCGGGATCGGCATAGCCCGCGTTGTGCAGCAGTGACACGCGCTCCGGTGTCAGCACGGCCGAGAGCGCTGCCCAGCTTTCCACCGACTGGGCTTCGCAATAGATGGCAGGCGGCGTTTGCGGCATGCACTGGATATATCCGATACCGGCATCGAAGATGACGTAGACATTGCGATTGCGGTTGAGACGAATCCGCTGGATCTCGGCCGCGATCCTGCCGCCATAGAGTTCACGCAACCCGTCGAGCGATTGCTCGGTGAGAGATGCCGGTTCGCCTGCATGCGGCACGAAGGAACAGGTGTGGATTGTGACCGCACGCATCGAGCGTGCATCGTTCACGCTGCCAGCGAGATTCTGCGATGGCCCGACGCGTGGCGGGCAGGGAATATCGAGGACCCAGGCAGTCTGCAATTCAAGACCGGCTTCATTGGCGCCGTAAGCATCGACAAGCGTGCGAAGGATTTCAGATGCAACACGCGCTGTAGACGCATCGGCCGGGAACGTCCGCGTATAGTTTCCAAAACTCGGGTCGAGCGCCCATCCTAGCGTCGCGAGACGCGTTAAACGTTCGCCCATGAGGATTGATTTCAGTGACGGCTGCATGGTCGAACCGGCGGCCTCGCAGCGGGTTTGCCGGTCAATCAGGCGGCGGCACTGAATGAACTTGTTGCCGTCCCAGAATGTGGCGTAGCCAACCTTGCCGGGCCGCACGAGGGTCGTGATATTTTGCAACGCTTCGTCGATTTGCTGAACGGCGCTTTCTTCAGCGATCGCAATGCGCGTGCTCAGCACAGCCATCAACGCGGCACCAAAGCCCACCAGCACAATTGCGCGACGTAACCGGCCCATACGCAACGCCCTCCAGCCCCGAACATAAAAGGAACATCATCGGGTCGTGGCGTCAATAAAAATAAACTTTGGGTTGAGCTGGGTTCTGAAACAATAATCTCTTCAGTGGGATGGATTTCTTGATGAGGAAAAGAGACGTACTTTTTTACGCTCAATGCCGGGTCAGCACTGTCCAGATTTTCCGGGCGAAGCCGCGCTTGTCGAGCGTCCATGTCGTGCCATCGACCACAGGCTTTCCGTCGCGGCATTTGAAGGCATAGGCCGAGTCGTGGCCCGTCGCGACGGCCGGAACGAGACCCGCGTTCGGGTTTTCCTTGCAGAATCCGATCACGCCGGGATTGTGTTTGGTGGTGTTGATCTTTGAGCAGGGCAGGTTGGCTCCGATGAAGCAGGCCATCACCTTGCCGCCCATGCAGCGATAGTGAGCCTGTGTCGCGAAGCTCGACGGATCAGGTTCGCCGCGTGCATCCGGAAACAGCATCTTGAAGGCCTTGATCGTGGGGGCGCGCAGCGACGGGTCGTAGCCGCGCACGGTATCGTCGTTGCGCACTTTCGCGCAATGCTGGAACAGTCCTTCACCGGCCGCGGCGTCCTTCGCCTGTGATGGCATCACCGGAAGGCAAGAGAGCGCGGCGAGAGCCGCTATGCCGATCAAGAGCTTCATCATCGAGTCCCCTCCGAACGATTATCGCGCAGCGCAGCGATGAAATGTATCCGGTTTCTCCGTTGTCCAGACGAAGCCATGCAGCGCAAGCGCGATGGTGTCCGGAGCCAACCGCCGGATCGTCACCGTTCCCGGCGTCTCCGGACTGCCGCCTTTGTAGCAGCGCGCGGCGAAGCGCGCACCGCCATGATCGCGTTCCGGTTTCGACAGCGTGCTGCCGATCACAGATATGAAATGTGTCAGTGGCTGAGGCAGCAAATCCGTCGTCTCCGTCGACACACAGGTCTGAAACAGGCGTAACACGTTGTTTGTCTCGTCGCGGTTTTTGCAATAGGCTCGCGCGCGTCCGCGCTTGCGGTGCAAATCGCGAACAATCAATCTAAAAGTCTTTCGTCATCGGCAGGAGGAGGCCGTCCATGAAAATCGTCGTGATCGGCGGCACGGGCCTGATCGGATCGAAGGTCGTGTCGATCTTGCGCAACGGCGGCCACGAGGTCGTGGCGGCGTCGCCGCGAAACGGGATCAACGCCGTCACCGGAGAGGGACTCAAGGAAGCTCTGGCCGGCGCGCAGGTGGTGGTCGATCTCGCCAATTCGCCGTCGTTTGAAAACGAGGCGGTGCTGGCGTTCTTCGAAACCTCGGGCCGTAACCTGCTCGCGGCGGAGACGGCGGCAGGCGTCGGGCATCACGTTGCGCTCTCCATCGTCGGAACCGACCGGACGCCGGAGAATGGTTATTTCCGCGCCAAGGTCGCGCAGGAGAAGCTGATCGAGGCTTCTCGCGTCCCTTACACCATCGTGCGCGCGACCCAGTTCATGGAATTCATCGGCGTCATCGCCGATTCAAGCATGGCTGGAAACGTGGTCCGGCTCTCGCCGGGTTTGTTCCAGCCCATTGCCGCTGATGACGTCGCCGCTCTCGTTGCCGACGTGGCGCTCGCGCAGCCGCGCAACGGCATCGTCGACATCGCCGGTCCCGACCGTGCGCCATTCGACGAAATCGTCGCCCGCTATCTCAAGGCGCTCGGCGATCCCCGTCAGGTCGTGCGCGATCCCGAGGCGCGATACTGGGGCGGCCGGGTCGAGCAACGCTCGCTGGTGCCGCTCGGCGAGGCGCGCCTCGGCCGCATCGGTCTCGACGAATGGCTGCGCCGCTCGCGCGCCCCGGCCTGAAGTTTTTTGAAAACAGAAGAAGGATTCAATGAATGGCTCGTATCCGCTGCTTCACTGAAATGGGCATGGGCGTCGATGTTCACGGCAAGGACGCGACCAAGGCGGCGAAGCGCGCGGTATCCGATGCGATCCGCCACTCCAGCGTCAGCTTTTTCCGGATGGTCGGCAAGACGCGCGATGACATGTTCGTCGATGTGACCATCGGCGTGCCGAACCCGGAGACTGTCGATACCAATGCGGTAGCGAAGGAATTGCCGTACGGCACCGTCACGGTGAAGGCGGTCAAGGGCGGCCTTGAAATCCCCGCCGAAAGCGGCGGCGATTCCATTCTGATCGCCAACGCCGGCGTGGTCGTCAGTCTCGACGACGGGAAATAGCCGCCGCTGCTGAACGTTGCCTCGTCACCGCGCGGCGCGTTTCGGCCGCCGCACCACGCGGATCTTGCCGCT
>JBQCIZ010000451.1:0-2652 GCA_051953235.1 Nitrobacter sp.
GGGAACGGCACGTGGCCGAAGAAGGCCTTCCGCGCCAGCCAGATCATCACGTTGGAATCTTTTCCGAGCGACCACAGCAGCGCGAGCTTTTTCAGCCGCGCGAACGCTTCCCGCAAAATGTAGATGCTCTGCGCTTCCAGCGCGTCGAGATGGTCCATTCCAGGCTGCATGGCCTGCTCCTTGCTTGGTACGCGGTGAGCGGCCGGGCCGGTGAACAGCGATCGTTCGGATGGCTGATTTTGGGGGCTGAGAAGATGCATCTCTCGTGCGTGCATTCGTTGAATGAAAATTCTATACTTTCATGCGCCTAGAGAAGAAATAATTTTCTCTTTAGCAACCTTGCAAGATACATAAATAGAAAATAATTTCAGTCAACCCCGGCAACGGGGGACGGAGCGACGAATGAAATTCCTTCCGATCTTTCTCGATCTGCAAGCGGGTCCGATCCTTCTGATCGGGTCGGGCGAGCTGGTGCGCGCCAAGCTGCGGTTGCTGCTCGCGGCGGACGCGCGCGTGCGCTGGCATGCGACCGATGGCAACTATGCAGTGGCCGGTCTCGATGCTTCGGCGGTCGCGCGGATCGAGCGTGTCGAGGGCGACCCGCGCACGGCCGATCTGGGCGGCGTGATCGCGGTGCTCGCCGCGGGTGCCGGCGAGATCGGTATCGACATGGCGGCGCGAGCCCGAGCCGCCGGTCTGCCCGTCAACGTGATGGATGACCTCCAGCATTCGAGTTTTATTTTTCCCGCGATTGTGGACCGCGGCGATGTGGTGGTGGCGGTCGGCACCGGCGGTGCGTCGCCTGTGGTGGCGCGGCGCGTGCGCGAACGCATCGAGGCGCTGCTGCCTGCCAGGATTGGCGACCTTGCCTCCTTCATCGGCCGCTGGCGCAAGAGCATGCACGCGCGCATTCCGGAATTTCCGCTGCGCCGCCGCTTCTGGGAGCGCGTGGTCGACGGACCGATCGGCGCATCGGTTCTCGCCGGCCGCATCGACGAGGCCGAGGCGTCGCTGAAACAGATTTCCAATCCGTCCGCCTATGCCGGCGCGCAAACATCCGGGCAGGTCGAAGGCCGTGTCACGCTGGTCGGCGCGGGGCCGGGCGACCCGGATTTGCTGACAGTGAAGGCGCTGCGCGCGCTGCAGGACGCCGACATCGTGTTCTATGACGAACTGGTCTCGCCCGAGATTCTCGACCGCGCCCGGCGCGATGCGGCGCGGGTGCCGGTGGGCCGCCGCGTCGGCAAGCCCGGCATCGGACAGGATGCGGTCAACCGCCTGCTGATCGATGCGGCGAAGTCGGGGCAGCGGGCCGTGCGCCTCAAGGGCGGCGACCCCTTCATTTTCGGCCGAGGCGGCGAAGAGATCGAAGCGCTGCGCGACGCCGGCGTGGCTTATTCCGTCGTCCCCGGCATCACCGCGGCGTTGGGTGCGGCCGCCGAATCCGAAGTGCCACTGACGTTCCGTCACGAGGCGCTTCGCGTCACGTTCCTCACCGCCCATCGCGCGCGCGATGCGGAAGTCGTGGACTGGTCAGCATTGACCGACACCAGAATGACCGTCGTCGTCTACATGGGCATCACCGCCGCTCACGCGATCCGCGAGAGCTTGCTCGCAGCCGGCCGGTCGCCGGAAACGCCGGTCGGCGTATTGGCGCGTGCCACGCGGCCCGACGCCAAATCCGTCGTCGGCACGCTGGACCATCTGCCCGCGTTGGTCCGTCAGATCGATGGCGGCCCGGCGATTCTCGTGATCGGCGACGTCGTCTCGCACTCCGCGCCGTGGCGCAACTCAAACCTCAATCAGTGGATTTCCGAACTACAGGTGGCTGCCGAATGACCTCTCCGCTCGAACAGAAAAAAATCAAGATCGCCGGACCGTCGATCGTCACGGCCAACCGGACCTGGGACGGCGCGGTGGTCTATCGCACCGCAGGCCATGGCTGGTCCATCGATCTCACGGAGGCGGCGGTGGTGCGAACCGCCGATGCGGCGCGGGAACTTCTCATCGAAGCCACGGCAGATGACGTCAATGCCGTCGGTCCCTATATCGCGCCGGTTGCCATCGACGCTGCCGGCGCTCTCGCGCCCGGCAATCTGCGCGAGCGGATTCGTCTCGATGGCGTCACCATTCCGCTGCTGCCGGTCGCGATCGCAGCCTGAAGGTTGTAGTCTCATGTACGCTTACGACGATATCGACCGCACGCTGCTCAGCGAGCGCGTGTCCGAATTCCGCGATCAGGTGAAGCGCCGCCTTTCGGGCGAACTCACCGAAGACGAATTCAAGATGCTGCGGCTGCAGAACGGCGTCTATCTGCAACTGCACGCTTACATGTTCCGCGTCGCCATTCCCTACGGCACGCTGTCGTCGAAGCAATTGCGGCGGCTCGCGCATGTGGCGCGGACCTATGACCGCGGCTACGGCCACTTCACGACGCGGCAGAACATCCAGTTCAACTGGATCAAGCTCGCCGAATTGCCCGACGCGCTGGCCGACCTCGCGGAGGTCGGTATCCATTCGATGCAGACCAGCGGCAACAACACCCGCAACGTCACCTCGGACCAGTGGGCCGGCGTCGCGCCGGGCGAGGTCGAGGACCCGCGCATCTGGTCGGAAATCCTGCGCCAGTACACGACGCTGCACCCCGAATTC
>JBQCIZ010000452.1:0-2566 GCA_051953235.1 Nitrobacter sp.
GGCGGGCGTCCAGTCGTCCAGCGCGCCGATCAGGATGAGTGTTGGGATCGCGAGTTGCGCGCTTGCGATGCTGCACAGCGGATAGAAAGCAACAGCAGCCTTGAAGGTGAGATCGTCGGGGATCGCATAGATGTTGACCGAATGGACCGACGCCAGTCCCATCACGGTGATGCCGCCTTGCGACGATCCGACCACGGCGATGCGCTTCGGATCGACATAAGGAAGCTTTGAGGCATAGAGCAACGCGCCGAGTGCATCGGCGCGGCGATCCGCTCGCCGTTCGGTGCAGGCTTCCTTGATGCCGCGCGTGGTAAAGCTGTCCACGGCGAGCGAGACATAGCCCCAGCCGGTCATCTGACTGGAGATATGGTCGCGATGGCCTCTACTGAGCCCGGCGCAGCCGTGCAGATAGATCACCGTGGGGAAAGGGCCGTCGCCGTCAGGCTTCGACAGATAGCCGCTGATGACGTCCGGGCCGGGAGGTTCAGGCTCGCCACGCTCGCGCGCCTGTTGCTGCTGGATCTGGGCGACGCGATAGGGTGCAGTCTCGAACGTCACGCGTTGCTGCACGGTGGCTGCGTGACTGACGTTGCCCAAGGCAACCGCGACCGCAGCCAGTGCAAGGGATGAAAGCCTCAGGCGCACCTTAGCTCCTCGGCGGAAGAACCCATGAGCCGAGCCTATACCAGCATCTTGTCGATGGCGACGCCGGCGAGGTAGATGCCGAGCAGCAGCATTGCGATCAGGAACCATTGGCGGAACGTTTCGGCGTCCATCCGCGATCGCACGGTCTGGCCGAGGGCCATGCCGCCGAACGATCCGGCCATCGCGATTACGCCGGGCACCACGGTCGAGGCGTCCATCAGCCCGGCGTGGGTCAGATTGAACGCCAGCGCGAAGGTCGCGGTGGTGAAGAACACCCCGAGCGCCTGCACAAGTTCGTCCTTCTCAAGGCCGATCGCCTGCATGAACGGCATTGACGGAATGACCTGTACGCCGGTCGCCGCGGATACCACGCCGGTGATCGCACCGACGATGCCGCCGACCCATTTCTCATGGGCGCGCGCGACCGCGAAGCGGACCTTGCGCAGGCCGACGATGGCGTAGATCACCAGCAGCACGCCAAGGATGATGGTCCCGAAACGGGCGTAGGGGCCGGTCATCAGCCCGGCGCAGGAGACAATGCCGATCACGGTGCCGAGCATCAGCGGCCAGAGCCGGCGCACGATGTCGCGCAGATAGGGGCCCGCAAAGGTTTGCCAGATGTTGGTGATGATGGCCGGCACGATCACGATCGCCAGCGCATGCGCCGGCGGCATCGCGATGGCCAGAAGTCCCACGGACACCGTCGGCAGGCCAAGCCCGATCACGCCCTTGATAAAACCGGCCAGCGTGAACACCGCCGCCGTGATCAGCAGCATGGTGACGGACATCGACGATGATGCGAGGAGTGCGGACATGCCGGGCACATTGACCGATTGCGGTGGAGGGCACAATCTGGAGGTTACGGAGCCAGCTTTCGTCTATGCCGAAAGCTGAGGTTTCGGAAGCTGGCGATACGGGAGACAGCCATGCGCTTCGATCTGGTCGACCTTCAGCTGTTCGTTGCGGTGGCCGATTCCCGCAGCATCACCCAGGGGGCGGCGCGCTGCAACCTGGCGCTCGCCTCCGCCAGTGCGCGGATCAAGGGTCTCGAGGAGGCGCTGGGCGTCGCGCTGCTGACACGAGGCCGCCGGGGCGTCGCGCCGACCGCGGCCGGGGAAAGCCTGCTCGGTCACGCCCGCATCGTACTGCAGGACGTCGAAGTCATGCGCGGCGAACTCGCCGCCTACGCCAGCGGCGCGAAAGCCAGCGTTCACATGCTGGCCAATACGGTAGGACTGTCGGAGCATTTGCCGAAAGCGCTCGCTGCGTTTCTCCGCGAGCATCCGCATATCAGCCTTGATGTCGAGGAGCGCGAGAGTGCCGACATCGCGCAGGCGATCGCCGGGGGGATCGCCGATCTCGGCTTCGCGGCCGAACATACCTTGCCCGACACCATCGAGCGGTTCGCGTTCAGCACGGACCGGCTGGTCGTGGTCACGCCGCAGCGTAGCGAATTTGCCGGCCGCCGTGTGATCGACTTTCGCGAGATCATAGATCGCGACTTCATCGGGCTCACCAGTTCGACGGCGTTGCAGAGCCACGTTGGAAAATATGCCGCACGGCTCGGTGCGCGCCTGCGATTCCGGGCCCGGCTGCGCGATTTCGATGCGATGTGCCAGATGGTGGCGGCGGGTGTCGGCATTGCCATCATGTCGGAGGTCGCCGCAAAGCGATGCGCGCGGACGCTGCCGATCGCGACCGTGCGGTTACGCGGCTCCTGGGCCAATCGCCAGCTCGCGATCTGCTACCGCAGCCTCAAGACGCTGCCGCGTCCGGCCCGGCTGCTGGCCGAGCATTTGCGCAAAGCCGCGGTACTCTGACGGATCCTGGATCCGTGCCGGCGTTACTTCGGCGGCTTCAATGTCCCTGAAGCGGTGCGCTGGCTCATGCTGGCCGCCGCCTGCAATCTGCCCGCTTCCTT
>JBQCIZ010000453.1:0-9336 GCA_051953235.1 Nitrobacter sp.
TGACAGCCGCGAGCGGCCGAGCGGTGACCTCAAGGTAACCACCACCCCCGGCGTCGGCATCAACTGGCTGATCCCGCGGCTCGGCGAATTCACCGCGCTGTATCCTGAAATCCGGATCTCGCTGATCGTCACCGACGAAGAGCTCGACCTGTCGATGCGCGAAGCCGACATCGCCATCCGCACGCGCAAGCCGACGCAGCCGGACCTGATCCAGCGCAAGCTGTTTGCGATGGGCTTCCACGCCTACTGTTCCACCGAGTACGTCAAGCATTTCGGCACGCCGCGCACGCTGGAGGAACTCGACGGACATCGCATCATCATGCTGAGCGATACGCAGGTACCGCCGCATCTGCAGAATCGCTCTTGGCTGATCGAGGCGGGACGCAACGGCATGGGGCCGCGCGAACCGTACTTCAAGGTCAACAATATCCTCGGGCTGTTCAGCGCCTGTCAGCAGGGACTCGGCATAGCTGCATTGCCGGATTATCTGGTCGGCGAAAACAATCGCCTCGTGCAGCTGTTCGGCGAAAGCGATTCGATTCAGCTTGATACGTATTTTGTGTATCCCGAAGAGCTGAAAACCGTCGCGCGCGTGCAGGTTTTCCGCGATTTCGTGGTGAGCAAGGCGCAGCGCTGGCCGTCCTGACCCGCTGCGCCGTTTGCATCACGAAACCGCGTACTTGCCGGCAATGCCGACGGCATTGCGCCGCACCCCGGACTCCGCATGACTGACATGCGACCCCGGCGGTTGCTGCGCCGGCATGATGGGGATCATACTGCTTGCACACCAAGGGTTCGTGCTGCGCATTTGTCCCCCTCCTCCAGCGGTTCGAATTCCTGGTTATCCCTCTTGGAAGGTGATTGTGTCGGCCTCACGTGGCCATTGCCTTAAACCGGGCTCCTTGGAGCCCGGTTTTTTTTGCGCGCAATGCCGCCGTCGCCCGTGCTCCGGATTGCATTGACAATAACGGCAGCGCGCCACATCATTCACGGATGATGTCGAATTCGTACATTGCCGCGCAGTCGAAAAAAGCCCCTTGCCCGGGGCCTTGCGATCGCGCGCGATAACGTCTTCACGTATCACCGATCCCAAACCCCGCCGTTCGGACGGGGTTTTTTGTTGTCGCCCGTCTCCGGCAAACATCCGAGGAGATGGACATGACACCCACACGTACCGCCTTGCAGGGCCTCTGGCTGCCGCTGGTGACGCCCTTCAGGAATGGACAGCTCGACGGCACCTCGCTGCGACGCCTCGTCGCGCACTATGCCGGCGCGCCTGTGGATGGATTCATTCTCGGCGCCACCACCGGCGAAGGTCTGACGCTCGACCTCGCCGAACTGGAACGGATCGCCGCCGTGACGCGCGCGGAAGTGCGCGCAAGCGGTCGGCGGATCGCGATCTATCTCGGCCTGTCCGGCAGCAACACCGCAAAGCTGTGCGAGACGCTTGACGAAACGGCGGTGTGGCCAATCGACGGCTACCTGATCTCGACGCCGTACTACGCGCGCCCGTCGCAGCGGGGCATGCTGCAGCACTTCACGGTGCTCGCAGAGCGGGCCACGCATCCGCTGATGATCTACAACATCCCGTATCGCACTGGCGTCAATCTCGGCAACGAGACGATGCTGCAGCTTGCCGATCACGGCAACATCGTCGGGTTGAAGGACTGTTGCGCCATTCGCGAACAATCCGTCGAACTGCTGCGCCGGCGCCCTGAGAGGTTTACGATTCTCACCGGCGAGGATGCGCAATACTTCGAGGCGCTGGAGGACGGCGCCGACGGCGCCATCCTCGCCTCGGCGCATCTCGAGACCGAGACCTTTGCAGCGATCCGTTCGCTGCTGCTCGCGGGAGATCGCGAAGCGGCCTGGGGACTTTGGCAAGGCGTTGCTCCCCTCACCCAATTGTTGTTCGCCGAGCCAAGCCCCGCTCCGCTCAAGCACTGGCTGTGGCGCACCGGACTCATCGACAGCGCCGAAGTGCGCCTGCCGATGGTCGGCGTCAGCCCGGAACTCGCGCTCAGATTGGATCGCGACATTGAACGGCGGCGCGCCGGCGCGTTGCTTCAGCCAGTGACATGAACCGGAACCGGCTGCAAACAGCGCCAGCACGGATCGTATCGAAGGTTTGCACCGCGCGATTCATCGATCCCTAACGATAAAGCAGGAGCAATCATTCGCCTGGCCGGTCTGCCGGACAGATTTACCGCTTGTTACGTAATCCTACCTAGCGTCCCGGCAAAATTCAGAACATCCGCTGGGGGCGGAGAACAGTGCTCAAAATTTATGATTGTATCGCCACGGCGCACGACCTCCGCCTCGTGGGCCTCGCCGCCGTAATCTGTACCCTTGCCTCGCTCGCGGCCATCAACCTGTTACGGCATGCGCGTCAGTCGACGCAGCGAATGCAGAATGTGTGGTTGGCGGTTTCCGCGATTTCGACGGGCTTCGGCATCTGGGCCACCCACTTCATCGCGATGCTGGCGTTCTCGCCGGGCATTCCGAGCGGTTACAACATCTTTCTTACTTCACTATCGCTGGTCGCGGCCATCCTGCTGACCGGCGCGGGACTCGCCGTATCGTTGCTGCCGGACTGGCGGCCGGGACCGTGGCTCGGCGGCGCCATCGTCGCAGGTGGTATCGCGGCGATGCACTATGTCGGCATGGCGGCCTTCGAGATCCAGGGATTCATCGTCTGGGATCCGATGCTCGTCATCGCATCGATCGTGGTGGGCGGCGCGCTCGGCGCGGTCGCATTGCCTGTCGGGCTGCACGGCACCGAGGAAAAATGGAAGATCGGAGGCGCGGCGCTGCTGACGCTCGCGATCTGCAGTCATCATTTCACTGCGATGGGCGCGGCCACGATCGTGCCCGACCCCACCGTTCGCGTCCCGGATGTGGCGCTGCCCGCGGGATGGCTCGCGGTCGGCGTCGCGCTTGCAAGCACCATGATCATCGCACTGGCGCTTGCCGGCGTCGTGCTCGACGTGCTCGACCAGCGGCGGTCCGAACGCGAAGCCAACCGGATGCTTGGCCTCGCCAACGCCGCGGTCGAAGGGTTGCTGGTCTGCGACGGCAACGCCGTCGTCACCGTCAACACCAGCTTCGCCCAGTTGGCCGGCGCATCGCCGAAGCATTTCGCCGGTTCAACGCTGGACACCTGCTTTCCGGACGAGCCTTCGCGCAAGCGTTTGCTTGCCACCCTGAATCAGCCGGTCGAAATCTGCCTCCGCCGCAACGACGGCGTGCTGATTCCGGTCGAAGCGATCGTGCGTCAAATCGAATTCGCCGGCGGTCCCCACCAGGTGATCGCCGTGCGCGACCTCCGCGCACGGAAAGAAGCCGAACAGCATATCCGCTATCTTGCACATCATGATGCGTTGACGGCGCTGCCGAACCGCCGCCACTTCAACGAACAGATCGACCGGGAAATCGCCGGCCTCCCGCCCGGCATGAAGCTCGGCGTGCTGTGCTTCGATCTCGACCGCTTCAAGGAGGTCAACGACCTGTTCGGCCATGCCGCCGGCGACAACGTGCTGCAGGCGGTCGCCCAGCGCATCGCGCCGCTGCTCGGCAAGGATCAGGTCATGGCGCGGCTCGGCGGCGACGAGTTCGCCATTCTGCTGCCGAAGCTCGCCAATCCCGAAATCGCCGGACGGCTTGCCGACGATATTCTCGAAGCGTTGCGTATCAAGGGCGGCGCCGACGGCGCTGACGGCGTCGACGCCATCTCCGCCAGCATCGGCATCGCGATTTGTCCGGACAACGCGCCGGACCACGAGGCGCTGATGACCTGCGCCGATACCGCGCTCTATCGCGCCAAGACCGAAGGCCGCGCCACCTACCGCTTCTTCGAGGCCGGTATGGGCGAAGCGGTCCGCGACCGGCGCATCCTCGAACACGACTTGCGCCAGGCAGTGGCACGCAACCAGATGAGCCTGGTCTACCAGCCGCAGAGCGACATCAGGAACGGCGCCGTGGTCGGCTTCGAGGCGCTGCTGCGCTGGACCCATCCGTCGCGCGGGGCGGTCTCTCCCGGAGTTTTCATCCCGATTGCCGAGGAAGCGGGGGCGATCCTCGATATCGGCGAGTGGGTTCTGCGCACCGCCTGCAAGGAAGCGGCATCATGGACACAGCCGCTGACGATCGCGATCAACGTCTCGGCCGTTCAGATCTACAACGAGAACTTTGCGCGCCTCGTGCATGAGGTTCTGCTGGAGACCGGCCTGGCGCCGAGCCGTCTCGAACTCGAGATCACCGAGACCGCGCTGGTTCGCGATCTCAACCGCGCGCTGATGACGCTGCGGCAGGTGAAGGCGCTCGGGGTGCGCATCGCGATGGACGATTTCGGCACCGGCTATTCGTCGCTGTCCAACCTGCGCGCATTCCCGTTCGACAAGATCAAGATCGACGGCTCCTTCATCAAGTCGGTCAATGCCAACGATCAGGCTGCGACCATCGTGCGGGCCGTGCTCGGCCTTGGACGCGGGTTGGGATTGCCGGTGCTGGCGGAGGGCGTCGAAACCTCGGCCGAACTGGATTTCCTGCGCGACGAACTCTGTGACGAGGTTCAGGGCTATCTGCTCGGACGTCCGGCCACGATCGGCGATTTTCGCGCGCTGACCCACGACGCTGCCGCGGATGTCGCGCCGGCCGAGGAGGTTTCCCCTCGCCGGCTCGCCGCAAACGCCTGACCTTTTTCGAGGGCGCAAAAGAAAAACGCGCGAACCTCGCGCGTTTCATCAGCCGATGATCGATGCAATCAGGCGGCAGCCTGCCTGTGCATCGCGCCGCCCGACGGCGCTGCGCCGCGGATCGCCTTGACCGACCGCTCGATCGCCGCCCACAGACGACCGATCTCGGAGGCCGCACGGCCCTCGGCATAGTATTCGCGGGCGCCTTCGCCATGCGCGAGTGCCAGCAGCAGGTCGGCGCGATTGGTCACCTGACCGCTCCACACCGGAGCACGGAATTTCGCCAGCGCCTCGCGGGCAATCGTCACGATCGGGCTTTCGGCGCCGTCGCGCATCGCCGGCGCACCATTGATGACAACGGCATAAGGCTTGCGCGCAGAGCGGCAGGTCTGGATGGTTTCCTGAACGGCGTTGACGTCGAAGACGCCGGGCCGTGCGGGAATGACAACCATCGTTGCGTTTCTGATCGCGTCATCGACGACGGCCGACAGATTTGGCGGCGTGTCGATGAACACCCATTCGAAGCCGTCACGTTTTGCGGAGTTGACGATCTCGGTCACGGAACGATTGGCTGCCCGGATCGGCGGTTCGTTGGTGCCGCGCAATTTGTGCCAGAGCGTCAGCGATCCCTGCGGATCGGCATCCACCAGCAGACATGGCCTCGACGCCTTGTGAACCTGCGCGGCAAGATGAGCGGCGAGCGTGCTTTTGCCCGAGCCGCCTTTACGCGATGCGAAAACAATGACGTTCATACCTTGGCCTCCAGATTGACCCCAGGAGGCGAAAATGAATCAGCAGACTGATTCGTTAAAGCCAAATTTACCGGCAATCGCAGCTATAAGCGGGATTTTTTTGATGACGCTGGTATTTGAGTCACACCATGCACTGCAAAAGACTCGAAAACTGAATCACGCAGCGAGCAAAACGTTCATGACGTGCGTTTGGCGGCCTTCCGTTCAAGCCACTTGCGCTCCATCCAACCGAGCATCCGCGCCATCGGTCCCTGCAAAAACGGCAAGTCCTGCGCGATCAGGATGAGTCCGAGCGGCAACATCCAGAGCCCGAGCACCGGCAGGAAACTGAAGACGCCGCCGAGGATCAGCAGGATCGCCAGCGGAATCCGCACCAGCCGCGACGACGGCTGACGCACCCAGTTGATGAATTTTGCCGCGCGCGGCGGCATTTTGCCTTCGAACCAGGCGAAATGCCGGTCCAGCTCGGCCCTGTGATCGTCGTTGACTGGTTTCTCCATGACAGAGAGATGTTAGCAGGCGGCCATGGCCGCAAGGCGGCATGCGGTCGCGCGAAACACAATCCCGCCGTAATCCGGAAACGCGGGCCACAAACCGAATCCATTCTTTCGAACTCGCCCAAAACCGCTGCGGCGGAATAGCGCAGCCATCAGCTCTCCTGACGCACCTTGCGCTTGTGATGCCACCACCGATGCGTCCTGTGGGGCGGCTTTCGCGCGCCGCGCAGCGATCGCGTCGCCACCGGTTTTGCAGCCGCTTCGGAGGGATGGAAGTGCGCCCGGCATCCCGGCGTGAGTTGCGCCTTCTTCCGGATCATGCAGGCGGTGATGCGCTCGACGTTCGGAATATCGGACCCGCAAAGCCGGAACGCGTCGCCCATGCAGGCCTGCTGCTCCTCCGCCGTATAGGCGTGCGCCTCGGTCACAAATGCTGAAATCGATAATGTCGTTGCCACCACTAGCCCGGCTCGCAACGCGCCAAATTGCGTTCTCATAATTTCCCCCAGCCCTTATCCCGGCGGCCGTGCGCCGCCGCCTGCGAAGTTTGAGCGAAGGCCGGTGCATTGGCAAGCGGCCGCAAATATGTCGATCAGACCGGGCGGGGCGATGAGGCGCATCGGAATGCACGCTGCACTACTTGGCCACTTACGGTGACACAAGCCAATCGTTTCAGCCTCCTGGAAAAATACTCCGGCTCATGATTCCGGAACGACTCGCACATGCGTCGCATTGATATTCCGTCGAAACAATTTCAACCGGAGGAAACTCATGCGAAAAGCCCTTATGATCACAAGCTGCGCGGCTGCCATTTCCGCCTTCGCGGCCACCGGCGCGTTCGCGCAAACCAGCACCGAGGGTCCGACATCGGCGCAAACCCAATCATCGAGGCCGATGACGAACGATGCCAGCAAAAACGGTTCGCCGGCGGCTCAGGGATCGATGCAGAAGCCGGGAACGACCGGCATGTCGAACGGCAAAACGATGTCCAACGACACCATGAAAAAGGACAAGATGAAGAAGGATGGCATGAGCAAGTAGTTTCTGCCGCTTGTCCGACAAGGCCGCTCCTATGGGGCGGCCTTTCCGTTTGTGCGTTCCGCAAACAAGTCGGCGAGACCACGGGCGAGGAACGAGAGTCGTGCCATTGCGTTGAAGGAGACCGCCGCCACGCGGCAAGACACGACAGCCAGTACAAACGTTTGGTGAGAAGCACCATGGACCGCAAGCAGGACCAAGCTACGTCGCTCGATGCATGTCTGATGGAAATCGCCAGGGCCGATGAAATCGTTTGTACGACGACGCGCCATCTCGGGGAGTTGCGGCGCGCGCATACTTACGCTTTAGACGACAACGAACCTGACCGGCTGAATACGTAGTCGGATGCTGGCGCACTAGCATTCGGCATCCGGAGCAGCACACTTCACACGCCGCTCAGGCTCGGATGTCAGAAGCCAAATCTCCAGACGATCGCCACCACCGACAACGTCAATAGCGCGCTGATCATCCAGCCGATCGCGTAATTCGTCTCTTCATGCACGGTCCCGCGCATGTCCTCGATGGGCGCATGGTGGGCGGGACGCCACAGATGCAGATCCGTCATCGCAAATCTCCCGTGGATGAAAACCACCGGGATTCAACGGGCAGATGGCTGGGAAAGTTCCACCCGGGCAGGCGATCCGCACGACCTGCTATGGCGACCCGATAGATGCGCTAAATTTCAGGATTTTGGATTTTCGGCTTACGCCTGTTGGTACAGTTGGGTGGGCTCGAACCACCGACCTCCTGTTCCACAGACAGGCGCTCTAACCAACTGAGCTACAACTGCATCCTGGCCGACCCGAGCGGGTGCCGAACGGGGCGGAAACTAGGTGCAACGCCCTGCTTTGGCAAGGCGGGAAATCGACGGTCTGCCGGGACCGAAACAACAAAAAACCCGGCCGACCGGTCCGGGTTTTGTCGCTTTACAGGAACGATCCGCTCTATCAGGCGGCCGGCTGGAACAGCTTCGACGCGCCGCTCTTGATCGGCTCGGCGGTCTCGGCGGCAACCTTCTGGGCGAGCTCGGCCAGTTCCTTGGCCTGAGCGGCAAACGTCTCGACCTGCTTGCGGGTGTGGCTGCTCCACACTTCGGTCGCCTGCGCCAGCGACTTCACGCTGACCAGCTCCTGCATGAAATCGAAACCGGCATTGGTGTTGGCCTGAACGAAGTCCAGCACCTTGGAGGAATAGGCATGCGCGCCCTTGGACGCGGCGCCGAACACGGCCTCGATGGTGCCGTTGCCGCTCTGTGCGGCTTCCTTGAATTTCGCGTAGTTGTCGCGGGCCTGCGAGACGCCCTTTTCGGCGAACGCGCGCACCTGCTCGGGCACTTCAAACGGAATGACGGAGGAAGAGAACGGATCGTTGGTGGTGGCCATGACATACGTCCTTTTGCATCGGGTGAATCGGGTGTGACCCTGCAAACGGCCATTCGCCTTGGGGATGCGGGCTTAGATCGTCGGGAGCGGATCACGGATGCCCGCGTCCCGGCCTATCGGTCGCCGGGAGTGAGGCAAGCATCCTTTACACCCCTATCATGTCAATTTTGTGCAACGCAATAAGATATTGCGTCGCAAAAGTGACATGCGTCCCGGGACCGCCCTGCCCGAGGCACAAAAAAGGGCCGGTTCGGCTCCTTTTCGATCAGGTCTTCGGCTTGGCCGCATCCATGGCGGCCCGGCCCATGGTTTGCCCGATGTCGCTCGCCTGCTCGGTGAGGGCCTTCATCTGACCCTGCACATATTCGGTGTGCAACCGCATCACCTCCGACAGGTCCTTGGCGCGCACGAGCTTCTCGGCATAGTCCAGCGACGCCGTCATGTTGTGCTGGGCGTAGGAAATCGCCTTGCTGCTGATTTCGCGGACGCTGCTGCGCACGGCCTCGCCGCGTCCCTCCATCGAACTGGCGGTCTGCTGGGCGCCGCTCAGGAAGCTCTCAAAGGCCTTGCGCGCCTGCTCGAAGCCGGCTTCGGCCATCGATCGCATGTCTTTCGGAATCTCGAAACGGTCACGCCCTTCATCGCTCATGGTCGGCACTCCTGTTGCATGCGTATCCCGGCCCGCTTTCTGCCCGGGTTCCCATCGTGAACCTCTGATTTCGTTTTGCAACTCCTCAACGTGCCGCAGCAGGCGAAGGTCCCACGCGGATGCCCCAAATTAAGGTTATCCCGGCTTTGCCGGGGATGGCGGGCCTGCCGCCGTGGACCTCGGCCATGACGGCGGGCGATACTAACGATCCGTTAAGCCTGCTACGCGTTAGCCCGGCATGCGCCATGCCCAACCGAAGATCCGAACGCCAGACCTTGAACCTCTCGTGTCCATGACCAGTACCGATTTCCAGTGGCAGGGCGT
>JBQCIZ010000454.1:0-7810 GCA_051953235.1 Nitrobacter sp.
CATCCGCAAGACCAGCCTCGACGAACTGCCGCAACTGTTCAACGTCGTCTTCAAGGGCAACCTGTCCCTCGTCGGGCCGCGTCCGCACGCCGTGCAGGGCAAGCTGCAGAGCCGCCTGTTCGACGATGCCGTGGACGGCTATTTCGCGCGCCACCGCGTCAAGCCGGGCATTACCGGCTGGGCGCAGATCAACGGATGGCGCGGCGAGATCGACAACGAAGAAAAAATCCAGAAGCGCGTCGAGTTCGATCTCTATTACATCGAGAACTGGTCGGTGTTGTTCGATCTCTACATCCTGCTCAAGACGCCGCTGGCGCTAGTGAAGTCCGAAAACGCGTATTGACGCGATCCGCGTGCCCTGAGTTTGCGAGTGTGTAATGGCGTATTTCGCAACCGTTGACAGTCCGCTTCCGTCTCCGGTGACAGCCCCGGGCGTCGCGGCGCTTCAGCGTGCGCTGATGTGGTCGATCGGGGCCGGCGGCGCCATCGTCTTCATCGAACCGAGCCCTTACGAGTTCGCGACTCTGCTGGCGATGGTCGTGTTCTTCGCAACTGGCCTGCGAATGCGGCTGGCGTTCGTCCCGCTGCTTCTGCTGCTGTTTCTCGTCAACCTCGGTTACACGATCTGCGCCGCGTATCTGATGGACAAGACCGAGATCGTGAACTGGATCATGACCTCCTGGTACATGGCGATCACGGTCATCTTCTTTGCGATGGTGTTTTCGGAGGATACGGAAGCTAGACTCGATCTGTTGCGGCGCGGGTTGATTTTCGGAGCGGTGATCGCGGCGCTGTCCGGAATCGCCGGCTATTTCCATCTGATACCCGGCGAGCACGAGTTGCTGACGCTCTACGGCCGCGCGCGTGGTACTTTCAAAGATCCGAACGTGCTCTCGGCATTCCTGATCCTGCCGGCGCTATTCGTTCTCCAGAGCATCGTCACCGATCGCTTCGGAAAGGCCGTGCGCAGCGGCATCGCGCTCGGCATCATCGGTCTGGCGCTGCTGCTGGCATTCTCGCGCGCCGCCTGGGGCCAATTCGTCCTGACCTCGGCCTTCATGCTCTGCCTGATGTTCCTCACCAGCCCCTCGACCAAGCAACGGTCACGACTGGTGACGACAGCGGTCGCCGCTGTAGCCGTGCTGGCGTTGCTGCTCGTGGTGCTGCTCTCGTTCGATTCGATCGACAGCCTGTTCAAGCAGCGCGCGAGTTTCGACCAGAGCTACGATGAGGGCCGGTTTGGCCGGTTCGGCCGGCACATTCTCGGTTTCCAGATGGCGCTGGACCTGCCGCTGGGCATCGGCCCGCTGCAGTTCACCCGGTTCTTTCCCGAGGACACGCACAATTCGTATCTGAATGCGTTCATGTCGGGCGGATGGATTTCAGGCATCTGCTATCCGGCCCTGATCTTCACCACCGTCATCATGGGCTTTAAATACATCTTCGTCCGCGTGCCCTGGCAGCGGATGTATCTCGCGATCTTCGCGGCCTTCCTCGGCACCGTCGGCGAAAGTTTTATCATCGACACCGACCACTGGCGGCACTTCTGGCTGATGCTCGGCGCGATGTGGGGCATGTTCGCGGCGACGCATCAGTATCTCGCCGACACGCAACAGCGCGCGAACGGGATCAGCGCCCAGAAGCTTATGTCTCGATCTTGAACGTCAGGCCGGCGTGCGCGACGAGCCGCTTAATCAGCGCGTCCTTCATGGCAACGCCAGGCGTCCAGATCCCACCCGGCACATCCGGCGTGTCGCGCCGCAGGCAGATCGCGCATTCCGCGATCATCTTCGAGGTCGAGCCGTAGCCGGGGTCGCGGTCGCCGGTGACAACGGCCCTGATCTGCCGTCCGTCCGGAGCGAACCCGACGAACAGCAGGTCGAAATAGCCGCTCTCGCGCTCTTCCTTTGACGGGCCCTCGCCCGGTTTCGGACCGCCCTGCGCGCCGAGCTTGTTGTTGCCGGCGACAATGGCCTTCGCAGTCGCTTCTCCGGTGTCCTTCGGGCCCGCGACCATCATCTCGTCGTAGACGAAGTCCTTGCCGTACGGAAACCCGAGCAGGAAGTTCGAACGGTGCACGTTGCGGGTGTTGATGTTCGCCATCACGAACGGCGCCACCCACATGTCGAGATCCTCGTCGAACAGCGGCTTGTTGCCCGGCGGCTGCTTCGGCCCTTCGAAGCCCGGCGTCAGCACGAAGGGATCGCGCAGCATCGGTATCAGGCTCGGATCGTTGGCGGCGGCGGCGAAGATCGCCTTCATGCTCGCCGCGGTTCCACCAGAAAAGGTGCCCTTCATCTTGCGCACGCGACCTTTGACGCGCGGAGCCGTCGATCCGAGCTGCTTTTTCGCGGCTTCCTGAAGGAACCAGACGCCGAGTTCGAACGGAAGGGAATCATACCCGCAGGAGAACACGATGCGCGCGCCGCTCTTGCGTGCTGCGGCTTCGTGCGCATCGATCATCTGGCGCATCCACACCGGCTCGCCGCACAGATCGAGATAGTCGGTGCCGCTGGCCGCGCAGGCTGCGACCAGATCGGTGCCGTAGAGCTGATAGGGTCCGACTGTGGTGAGTACCGACGCGGTACGACCGACCATCGCCTTCAACGACGCCGGATCGCCGGCGTCGGCTGCGATCAGCGGCAGATCGCGCGGCGCGCCGATGGCGTCGCGCACCGAGGCGAGCTTGTCGAGGCTGCGTCCCGCCATCGCCCATTTGATATCGCTGCCGCGATATTCGGCGGCGAGATATTCGGCGACAAGCTGCCCCGTAAATCCGCTCGCACCGTAGACAACGATATCGAATTCCGCCGCTGGCTTCATGTCAGACTCCTCGAAAGCGCCTGCTTAGCCTGCCGGCGAAAGTCTGCCTACCCGAGCAATTATTTTTTTGCGTACGACACGCCCATGCCGGCGCGCACGTCGCTCTGGATACCATACGGCGCAATCGGATAGCGCAACCCGTTTTTGGCCAGCGCCTTCATGCCGATGATCGCCTTGGCGAGGTGCGCCGGCGACAGCGCCATCAGCATTTCCTCGTCGGGCACGCCGCCGTAACGGCGTTCGGCGAAACACGGCAGTGACAGGCTCGGCTCACCCGTCTTGAGCGCTCGCCCCCATGAATCAGCGCACGCCGTCTCGCCAACGACGCTCCAGTCGAATTTCTTGTAGCCGGTATACTGCAGACCGTTGATCAGAATAATCATCTGGCCGGGCGTGGCGTAAACGAGACAGATATCCGGCGGATTGAGCCGTCCACTCGCCAGCGGGCTGACGGCCATCGCCTCGTATCGTCCGTAAGGCACCACACACAATGCCTCCTGACGCGCCCGCGCGTCGTCCGCCGTGCCATGCCAGACGCCGACATAGGATTCGCCGGCAAGCCATTTGTCGTCCTGCGGCGTCAGGCCAATCACCGCGCGGCACTGTGCGCCGACGAGATCGCTGGCCGTGATACCGACGGTCCAGCCCAGCCGCGAGGCCATGCTGACGATCTGATCGGTGGTATGCACCGCCGTCGGTCGGCGGATCTTCGGGATCGCTTCCATTTCGGCTGCGGTCGCGAACATCTTCATGCCGATGACAGTGGTCTTGATGCGCAGCAGATTGTTCAGATCGTTCACAAGCGCGGCGGGATCGATTGCGTCCTGAGGCGCGGCGCCCTGCGACTTGACGTCTTGTTGCATGTTATCCTCCAACTGCTGCGGCGGTGTTTCCTGGAAGCATTCTAGTCACATTGCATCGTAGCCGCGAGCCCCGGCTCCGCATTCAACGACGATCATCGCTTCGCAAGATGCTCCGGATCAGGCAAAGTGACCTTCGATCACCACACGAGTAACCTCATGACGCATCACCACCTCCAAGCCAGTTCCGAAACCTGTCACTGGGGTTTTTTCGAAGCCCGGCTCAAGCCCATCCTGATCATCAAGAGTGGCGACGACGTCACTGTCGACACCATCAGCGGTGGACCGGAGATGCTGCCGGACAAAAGCCGTTTCCACATTCCGCCCGAAATGTCCGACGTGCACGCGCGCAACGAGCGGATGTTGCCGGGTCATATCCTGACCGGTCCGATCGCCGTTGAAGGTGCGGAGCCCGGAGACACGCTGGAAATCGAAATCCTGGACATCCAGCTCCGGCAGGACTGGGGCTGGAATATGATCAAGCCGCTCGCGGGCACCCTGCCCGATGATTTTCATGAGACGCGCCTTCTCAATATTCCGCTCGACCAAAAGCGCATGGTGGGCCGGATGCCCTGGGGCCTCGACCTGCCGCTCAAGCCGTTTTTCGGCGTCATGGGTGTGGCGCCCCCTCCGGCATGGGGCCGCATCTCGTCACTGATCCCGCGCGCCATGGGCGGCAATCTCGACAACAAGGAGCTGATCCCCGGCGCAAAACTCTATCTGCCGGTGTTCGTCCCCGGTGCGCTGTTCTCCTGCGGTGACGGGCATGGCGTGCAGGGCGACGGCGAAGTCTGCGTGACCGCGATCGAGACCGCTTTGCAGGGCCGCTTCCGTCTGACCGTGCGCAAGGACATGCGTCTCGATTATCCGCGCGCGGAAACACCGTCGCACTACATGACCATGGCGATGGATCCCGATCTCGACCAATGCGTGGTGAAGGCGCTGCGCGACATGATCGTGCTGCTCGGCGAATTGCGAAACCTGTCGCGCGAGGATGCCTATACGTTATGCAGCCTCGCCGCCGACCTGCGTGTAACCCAGACCGTCAACGGCTCGAAGGGCATTCACTGCATGATCGAGAAAGCGATCGTGCATGGATGATCCAGCGCGTTCCGTTAGCGAGGCGGCAACTTCTCGAATACCGGCATCTCCTCGGGGATATAGTGAAAGACCTGCCTGTCCTCGGTGAAGATCGCCATCTTCGGTTCGCCGAACAGGGCAGGATCGTCGAGCGTGCCGACCTTGAGGACCACCGCCGGCAATCCGGGCCGCAACGTAACCATGTGCGTTCCGCATTCGGCGCAGAACTCGCGCGTGACGGCGTTTTCGAGGTCCTTACGCTTGAACTGCTTCGGCTTGCCCTTGGTATAGCGAAATCCATCCGGCGGCATCAGCATGAACATGTTCGGCGCGCCGCCCGAGATATGCTGGCAGGCGCGGCAATGACACTGCGCCTTCAGCATCGGCGTCCCCTCGGCGACGTAACGCACCTCGCCACAATAACATCCGCCTTCGAGTTTCATCCTGTCCTCCCGATTAACTGCCAGCCCGACGATTTCTATTTCAGCCTAGCCGCCAGCCGACTTCCTCCGCGAAGCTCTTGTAAAACTCGGGCTCGTAGGCCCGTTCGGGAGTCTTCCGGACACGCTCGTCGAGTTTATGAGCGTCGTCGCCGACCAGAATACGCCAGCGTTCGGCCTTGACGCCATCGAGGATGACTTTGACCGCCGCAGCCGCTGTCGTCGGCGCCTCGTCGCGGAATGTCCGGGCGCGATCCAGCGCAATGTTCTGAATATCCTCATCGGACATCGATGCGGCATCGATCCCCATTCCCTTCAATCGCTGACGGGCCTGCTCGATCTCATTCGGATTGAGACGGTCGGATTCGGTCCCGGCTTGAATCTTCCGCGAATTGGAAACGATCGACGTTCCGATATGGCCTGGCATCACCACCGAACACTTGATGTGCGGTGCGTTGAGCCTGAGATCGTTCATCAGCGCTTCGGTGAATCCCTTCACGGCAAATTTGGCGGCGCTGTAAGCGGTATGCGACACGCCGAGCCCGACCGAGGCCCAGAAGCCGTTGACGCTGGAGGTGTTGACGATGTGCGCCGCATCGGCCTTCTGCAACATCGGCAGAAAGGTCCGGGTGCCCAAATAGACGCCGCCCCAGCAAATGTTGAAGGTCCGCTCCCACTGCTCGCGCGTATTGGTGAAAAGACTGCCGCCTCCGCCGATGCCGGCGTTATTGAACAGCAAGTGAACCTTGTCGGTGGCCTGCTGATCGGCGACTTCGTCGCGAAACCGCAGCAGCTGCGCCTCATCGGAAACGTCGGCAAGATGAGTGGTGACGCGCAACCCCTGGGGCAGCTTTTCCGCTTCGCAGAGCCGTTTGGTCTCCGCCATTTCGTGCTCGGAGACATCGCACATTGCGACGTTGCATCCCTCGGCAACCAGTTGGCGGGCCAATTCGCGGCCCATGCCCGTTCCACCCCCCGTGATGACGGCAATCCTGCCCGCAAAGTCTTTCATCGATTCTCCGGCACCTGATCTGAATGAGTTCCTCCCCTTGGGAGAGCAGCGCTCAACTTCCCATGCATCCTTTCAGGACGCCACGAGAAGTACAGGCATCGGTTGGACGCGTAATTTTATTTCGCAATGGAGCGAAAAATCATCCCCAGACGGATCAGACGGTTTTTGGAAAACAGTACCCTGATACAGTCGATATGCCTCTTTTTTGAGGCTTTTGCGCCACACTTGTCCTTAAAATGTCCAAAATGGGCACCCGATGCGTCAATCTCCATCCTCAGGGAACTCAGTGATGCTATCAATTAACGAGTCAACAACTTGTTAGATTTTGAGAATTTCGGATGCGATTTCAAATTATTGCGCCAGTCGTGATTGGCCTTGTAGTCGGCCTTCCGGTTTCCGCTCACTGCGAAAATGCTTTTACAATCAATGATGCGCTGAAGCAGGCGATCGCAACGAATCCGGGCGTCGGCGAAGCCGCCGCCAATCGGCGCGCGACAGAATCAGAATTGCGTCAACAGCAGGGAACACTGCTGCCGCAAGTGCGCGTCGAGGGACGCTGGGGTCCCGAACGCTTCAATCAAAATATTGTGCCGGCTCCGCTCGGCAACGGCCAATGGCTCGATGGGCGTGCTGCATCGGTCGTCGTCCGCCAGTTGCTGTTTGATGGTTTCACCTCGATCAACGAAATCTGGCGCCAGACCGCGCGGGTCAACGCCTCCGCGGCACGCGTTCACGAACGGACCGAGTTGCTCGCGCTTGACGCGGCTGAAGCCTACATCGACGTGACGCGCTATCTGCGTCTTGTCGCTATCGCTGAAGACAACCTCAGGGTCCACCGCAACCTGTTCGCCAACGTCCAGTCGCGCTTCAACGGCGGCCGCGCAGGCGAAGGCGATCTCGAGCAAACCCGCGAACGCGTGGAAAACGCCGAGGCGGCTCTCGCCGGTTTCCGTCAGAGCCTCGATGAGGCGCGCGCGAAGTACCGGAAGTCCGTCGGTCTGGAGCCGATCAACCTGCGGACGCCGGGTCGGCTCGGCGGTTTGCCGCGGACCAAGGATGAATCCCTCGCTCGCGCGCTGCAGTTCAACCCGACGATCAAGGCCGCTGCGGAAGATGCCCGCGCCGCCAAGTATGCGTTCGACAGCACCGCCGGTGCGTTCGTTCCGAACGTCTATCTCGAGGGCCGTGCATCGACCGGCATCGACTCCGACACCTATGTCGGACATCGCGACGACGTCAGCGGCAAGGTGGTCGTGAGCTGGGATATCTTCCGGGGTGGTCAGGACACCTGGAAGCGGAAGGAAATGGCTGAGCGCTATATCCAGGGAACGATGGCGCACGCTCGCCTCCAGCGCGACGCGGTTGAATCCATCGACAAGGCGTGGGCGGCCCGCACACTTACCGCCGACCGGATTGCGTCCCTCACCCGGCAGATCGCATCCGATCGCAAGGTCATCGTGTCCTACCAGAAGGAATACGAGCTCGGCCAACGCTCGCTGGTCGACCTCCTGAACGGACAGAACCAGTTGTTCAACGGTCTGGTCTCCTTGATCTCGACACAGGGCGTCGCCGTGTTCGCCGACTACCAGTTGCTG
>JBQCIZ010000455.1:0-2150 GCA_051953235.1 Nitrobacter sp.
TCGGAGGCGGGCAGGCGGCTCGCCGGCGCCAACCCGCAGTCCGTCGATGATGTGCGCCGTTACGATCAGCCGCTGATCGCCTTTCCGCCCGATGTCGCCGACGCGGAAGGCCGGATCAAGACGTTCCTCAGGAAGCATATGTATCGGCATCTCCGGGTGATGCGGGTGATGGGCGACGCCGAAACCATCGTCTGGGACCTGTTCGCACGTTACCGGGATGATCCGTCGGCGCTTCCGGCCGAATGGCTGCCGGAGAAGGGCGAGAGTCATGAGACGGAGGCCGAACGGGCGCGCCGGATCGGCAATTTCATCGCCGGGATGACCGACCGGTTTGCCATTACCGAACACCTCAGGCTTTTTGACTCGACCCCGGAATTGCGTTAGGCGGCGCGTCACAAGGCCCCATTCAAATCGCAGATATCATGACCAATTCCAGCCCATCGCAGCACCTTTTCGCAGACGTGCTTGCGCGCGTGCATGCGGTTTGCACCGCGCTTGCGGGCGACGGCGTCCTGCCTGCCGGGCTTGATCTGTCGCGGATCGTGGTCGAGCCGCCGCGCGATGCCTCCCATGGCGACATGGCGACCAATGCAGCGATGGTGCTGGCGAAGGATGCGAAGGCCAAGCCGCGCGATCTCGCAGACCAGATCGCAACGCGGCTGCGCGCCGATCCGCTGATCGACAGGGTCGACATTGCCGGTCCCGGTTTCATCAACCTGACCCTGAAGCCACAGGTCTGGTCGGACGCGCTGCGCACGGTGTTGCGGGAAGGCGAGGGCTACGGCCGCAGCGCCATCGGCGCAGGCGAGAAGGTCAACGTCGAATACGTGTCCGCCAACCCCACCGGCCCGATGCATGTCGGCCATTGCCGCGGCGCGGTGTTCGGCGACGCTCTCGCGAGCCTGTTGTCAGCCGCTGGCTACGACGTGACGCGCGAATACTACATCAACGACGCCGGCGCGCAGGTCGACGTCCTCGCGCGCTCGGCGTTCCTGCGCTACCGCGAGGCGCTGGGTCAGGACATCGGCGAGATTCCGGAAGGGCTCTATCCCGGCGACTATCTGAAGCCGGTGGGCCAGGCGCTCGCGGCCGAACACGGCGACAAGCTCTTGAATGCGCCTGAGACCGAGTGGCTGCCGATCGTGCGCGCAAAAGCCATCGCCATGATGATGGACATGATCAGGGGCGACCTTGCCGCGCTGAACATCAAGCAGGACGTATTCTTCTCGGAGCGCTCGCTGATCGCGAGCGGGACGGATCAGGTCGCCGCTACCATCGACTTCCTGCGCGCCAAGGGCGATGTCTACGAAGGCCGTCTGCCGCCGCCGAAGGGCGCGCCGATCGAGGATTATGAGGATCGCGAGCAGACGCTGTTTCGCGCCACCGCCTACGGTGACGATGTCGATCGTCCGCTGAAGAAGTCGGACGGCGGTTACACCTACTTCGCGTCCGATATCGCCTATCACAAGACCAAGTTCGATCGCGGCTTCCTCAACATGGTCGACGTCTGGGGTGCCGATCACGGCGGCTACATCAAGCGCGTGCAGGCGGCGATCAAAGCCGTCACCGCCGGCAAGGCCGCGCTCGACGTCAAGATCGTGCAGCTCGTCAAGCTGTTGCGTAACGGCGAGCCGGTGAAGATGTCGAAGCGCTCCGGCGATTTCGTCACCTTGCGTGAGGTGGTCGATGAAGTCGGTTCCGATGCCGTGCGCTTCATGATGCTGTTTCGCAAGAACGATGCGGTGCTCGATTTCGACCTCGCCAAGGTGATCGAGCAGTCGAAAGACAATCCGGTGTTCTACGTGCAGTACGGTCACGCGCGCGGTTTCTCGATCTTCCGCAACGCGCGCGAGGTGTTCCCGGATCTGCCGGAGGACTCGATCAAGCGCGCGACCTTCCTGGAATCGGCAGCGGTCGAACGGCTAACCGATCCTGCGGAACAGGGACTGTTGCGGCAGCTCGCACTGTACCCCCGGATCGTCGAGGCAGCGGCGACCGCACACGAGCCGCACCGAATCGCTTTTTATCTCTATGATCTCGCCAGCGAATTTCACGCGCTTTGGACGAGGGGGCGCGATTTGCCTCATTTACGCTTCATTATCAATAATGATGCAGAGATCACCAGGGCGCGACTGGCATTGGTTCAGGGC
>JBQCIZ010000456.1:0-5611 GCA_051953235.1 Nitrobacter sp.
CAGCAGCAAAGCGCCGAGCGCGGACAGGCTGAGGGCCGATGACACCATCAGGATGCGTCCGCCCATCACGTCGATCAGCAATCCGAACGCCAGGGGCGCGAGAGCCTGCGCCATGCGGGCCGGTGCGCCGATCAATCCAAGCCGGTAGCCGTAGTTTTTGGGACCGAAGATCGCGAGCGGCAGCGTGCCGCGCGCGATGGTCAGGATACCGTTACCCGAACCGTGAAAGATCGCGAATACGCCCGCGGCCGTACCGTTACTGGCCATCATGATCGCCGCGCCGACGGGATGAGTCAGGCAGGCCAGCCGCGTCGAAATCAGGGGATGATAGCGGCTGAGAAAGCCGGCCTCGACGATGCGCGCGAACACCTGCGCCGGGCCGATCAGCGCGCCCGCGGCGATTGCCTGGATGCTGGTCGCTCCATTGGCTTCGAGAATGCGCGGCAGATGCGCCGCCATGGCGCCGGTGACGCTCCAGGCCGCCGCAAAGGCGAACGCCAGCAGAATCATGGTGCGATCGATCGGAATGTGCGGCTTGACGGGCTTTGCCGCCGTCGCCTTGGCGCGGACCGTGCCAGGCAGGAATACGAAATTCAGCGGCAAGCCGATCAGCATGTGCGCCGCCGCCCATGCGAAACAGGTCTCGCGCCAGCCGATGGTGTCCAGTCCCCAGGCCGTCAGCGGCCATCCAATGGTGCTCGCGAAACCGGCCAGCAGGGTAATCCCCGTGATCGAGCGTCGTGCAGTGTCGCCGTAGATCTGTCCGAGTGCTGCGAACGCGGCGTCATAGAGGCCGAGCCCCATGCCGAGCCCGAGCAACAGCCACGCCACGACCATGACCGGCACGGAATAGGAGCAGGCGAGCAGCGCAAGGCCTGCGGCCAGTATGAGGTTGGACCCGCAGAGCACCTGCCGGCCACCGGCAGCGTCGATCTGGCGGCCGATCCGGGGACCGAGCAGCGCGGAAATCACCAGCGAGGCGGAGAACGCGCCAAAGACCCAGTTGCTGGAAACGCCGAGATCGTGGCCGATGGGATCGGCGAGAATGGCCGGAAGATAATAGCTCGAGGCCCAGGCTAGCGTCTGGGTGGTCCCCAGCGCGAGGATGATCGGAAGCTGTCTGGGACTCATCGTTCTTGTCTGACCCTTTTGAGCTTATAGGCACGCGTTGCGTTGACAGTCAAAATGTATTTCCATATATCTGGATATATGGAATCAGAGACAGCCATCTTCGCCTTGTCGGCCCTCGCGCAGGGGACGCGGCTTGACGTGTTCCGCTTGCTCGTCCGGCATGAGCCAAATGGCCTCGCCGCGGGCGAACTCGCGCGCAAGGCGGGAGCGCCGCAGAACACCATGTCGGCGCACCTTGGCGTGCTGTCGCGCGCAGGGCTGTTGACGGCAGAGCGGCGGGGCCGCTCGATCATCTACCGGGCGAACCTCGCGGCCCTGCAGGAGCTGACGCGTTTTCTGGTCGAGGATTGTTGCGGCGGCAGCGTCGAGCTTTGCCTGCCGTCGGCAGCCTGTAAGCCAACGCGCGGAAAGCGCACCAAGATTCCGGTTTAGGGAAGGAGCAGACCATGAAGCGGTTGCACGTTCACGTCGCGGTCGAAAACCTTTCGCAGTCGATCGGATTCTATTCAGCGTTGTTCGCGACCGAACCCTCCGTTCTCAAGAGCGACTACGCCAAATGGATGCTCGACGATCCCCGCGTGAACTTTGCCATCTCGACGCGGGGACGCGAACCGGGTCTGGATCATCTCGGTATCCAGGTCGAAAGTGCCGATGAGCTGCAGGAAGTCTATGGACGGTTGCGTAACGCCGGCGGCGCCGTGATCGAGCAGGGCGAAACCGCATGCTGTTACGCCAAATCGGAGAAGTCGTGGATCGACGATCCCTCCGGGATCGCCTGGGAGACATTCCATACGACAGGTGAGAGCATCAGCTATGGCGACGGCAGCGGCGAGCGCGATGCACGCGTTGCGCATCAAAAGGATGCGGAGGCTCAGGGCGCCTGTTGCGCGCCCAAGGATGCACCGGCGACGCCATCTTCAGCCTGTTGCCCCTGATGTCGGGATTCGATTTTTCACGCCGCGCGGTGGCCGAAGCGCTCGGGACGGCGATGCTGGTCGCAACCGTTGTCGGGTCCGGCATCATGGCGGAGAATCTGACGAAGGATGCGGCGCTGGCGTTGCTCTGTAATACGCTTCCCACCGGCGCGATCCTCGTCGTTCTCATTGCCGTGTTCGGCCCGATTTCCGGCGCGCATTTCAATCCCGCCGTCACGCTGGTTTTCTGGCTCAAGCGTGAGTTTTCAACAAACGACGCGCTGATATATGTCGTCGTGCAGATCGCCGGAGGGATTGCCGGTACGATCATCGCGCATGCGATGTTCGGGCTGCCGCTGCTTGAGGCCTCGATGAAGGTTCGCACCGGCGGCGGGCAGTGGTTCGCGGAAGCGGTCGCTTCGTTCGGGCTGATCGCAACCATTCTCGCGGGAATTCGATTTGAGCGCACCTCGGTACCATGGCTGGTCGGCCTCTATATTGCGGCGGCCTACTGGTTTACCGCGTCGACGTCGTTTGCCAATCCGGCCGTCGCGATAGCGCGCTCGCTGACAAACACATTTTCCGGTATCCGTCCGCACGACCTGCCGGGCTTCATCGCGGCCGAATGTTGTGGCGCTGTTGTCGGTCTGGTCGTCATTGGCTGGCTGCTGCGCGGAGCCGGCGATGCTGCTGCCATCGGCAAGGAGGTTCGACTATGACCGTCACGATCTATCACAACCCGTCCTGCGGCACCTCCCGCAACACGCTGGCGATGATCCGGCAGAGCGGCGAGGAACCGGTGATCGTCGAATATCTCAAGCGGCCGCCGGATCGTGCGCGGCTGCGTGCGCTCGCAGATGCCATGGGAACAACTATCCGGGGACTGCTGCGCGAGAAGGGCACGCCTTATGTGGAGCTTGGCCTCGGCGATCCCGCGCGCACGGATGACGAGTTGCTGGATGCCATTGAGGCGCATCCGATCCTGATCCAGCGTCCGATCGTCGAGACGGAGAAGGGGACGCGGATCTGCCGCCCTTCCGAATTGGTGCTCGATCTCCTCGACGAGCCTGTCGTCTCCTTCACAAAGGAAGACGGTGAAGTCGTTTCGAGAGGTTAGGTCGTGCGCGCCCGCATCGTGTAGAGCAGGAGCGCGAGCAGCGAGGCCAGCATCAGTACGAGGCCGAGCGCCGTCATTGCGTCGCGCGCGATCGCGGTGGCGAGCCAAACGCCGACCGCCGCGCCCATCATCTGCCAGAAGCCGAGCAGGGCCGACGCTGCGCCGGCCTTCTCGCCAAACGGTGACAACGCCTGCGCAGTTCCAAGCGGATTGACGATCCCCATGCCGAGCAGGAAGACGCATGTGCTGCCGAGGAACGGCAGGAAACGTCCGTCGAACAGGGCAACCAGCAGCAGCGCGATGCTGCCGGCCGCCGCGAGGGCAAGCCCGATCTGTATCGAGCGGTCGAGCCCGAGGCGTGGCGCCAGCCGGGTCGCCAACATTCCCGCCGCGAACACCACCATTACCGTCCCGGCGAAGAACAGACCGAGCTGAAGCGGCGCGAAGTGCAGCGCTTCGATCAGAATGCGCGGCGATGCAGAGAACATCGCAAACAGCCCGCCCATGATCAGCGCCACGGTCGCGGCTGGGATCAGGAAGCGCCGGTCGGTCGACAGGCCAAGATAAGTTCGTGCAATCGCGCCGGGATTGAGCGGGATGCGCGCCGCGCGATGGGTTTCGCCGAGGATCGCTCCGTAGGCGGCCGCTGCGATCGCAGCGAACAGGCCGACGAAGACGAATTCCGATCGCCAGCCGAACAGGCGGTCGAGCGCGCCGCCGAGCAGGGGCGAAAATCCGGGCGCCGCCGCCATGGCGATAGTGATCAGCGACATCACCCGCGCCAGCGCCGTGCCGGTGTAGAGATCGCGGGCGATGGCGCGCGACAGCACCGAAGTGGCGCAGGCGCCGGCGGCTTGCACCATGCGGCTCGCCAGCAGATGCGGCAGGTCGGGCGCGAGGCCGCACCAGACACTGCCGGCGACGAAGATGATGAAGCCTGCCAGAACCGGGCCACGCCGCCCGTATCGATCGGACAGCGGCCCGACAGCAAGCTGGCCGAGCGCGAACACGATCAGGAAGACCGTGATCGACGCGGTAACCTCCGCGGTCGAGACCCGCAAGGAAGTCGCCATCTGCGGCAGCGAGGGCAGCAGGATGTTGGTGGCGAGCGTGCCGGACGATGCCAGTGCCGCGAGGATCGCAACGCGCCGGGAGGTGGAGGTTGTAGTCTCGCCCTGGGCGGCTCCGGAAACGGTCTGGTCGGTCACGGCATCCCTCATCTGCTTTGAGATGACGTATATCATATAAAACGAACTACAACAGGGTTCCGGGTGGATCTGTCCGGAATTCTCAGGGGCGGGGAGGCCGATCGGCCTCGCCGCAAGCGGCCACAATTCGGCCTCGGGTTCGCCTCAGCACTTTTGCGCGGCCATATCGTCGCCCACCATGTCCGGCTGCCGGGTGAGCGACACTGCTGGCGACATCAAGATGACCAGCGCCTGCGCGCCGAAGATCGCCACCGCGAGATAGAGACAGACTTCCGCGCCGTAGAGACCGCCGACGAGCGCGCCGAGTGCCGCGCCGAGCGGCCGCGCGCCATAACTCATGATGTTGATCGCGGAGACGCGGCCGAGCAGCCGCGGCGGCGTCACCGACTGACGCAACGTCGTGGTGCTGATCACCCACAGGATCGGCCCGACGCCGAGCAGGAAGAAGCTCAGGCCCGCGAGCAGCGGCGTCGGAATGATCGTCGTCGACGCCATCACGATGGCGGCCACAAAGCCTGTCACCGGACCGAGCGCGATCACCGTGCCGAATTGCAGGCGCTTCATCACGCGCGTCGCCAGCAGCGCGCCGACCACCATACCGACGCCATACATCGCGAGCGTGGTGCCGACGCCGGACGCAGACAGGCCGAGTCGGCGGACCGCATAGGGAACGATGATCGCAAGCACCAGAAACGAGCCGGTGTTGAAGATGAACTGGGTGATGAACACCGGCCGCAGCAGGGCGTGATTGAAAACGAAGGCAGCGCCTTCCCGAATGTCCTGGACCGGATGCCGGACCGGCACGACCGGCCGTGGTGGCTCATAAATGCCGGCTAGCAGCACCACCGCGATGGCGGAAAGTGCTGCGGCAAAACCGACCGCCGGAGCTGCGCCGACCCATCCGACCAGAACGCCGCCGAGCGCCGGGCCGCTAGCAAAGGCGACCGTGCGCGCGAGTTCAATACGCGCATTGGCGGCGGGCAAGAGTATAGGCGATACGAGCGATGGCACGAGCGACGGCGCCGCTACACTGTAGGCGACCGTGCCGCACACCGCGACAAAGCCGAGCAAAGCGAGCAGGGGAAGCGTCAGCAGTTTGAACCAGATCAGGGCCAGGATCGCGAGCAGCGCCGCAGCCCGCAGCGCCTCCGAACCCGCCATCAGCCAGCGCCGCGAGATGCGGTCGGCCAGAAGACCTGCAGGAATCGCGAACAGCACGAACGGCAGCGTCAGTGCTGTTT
>JBQCIZ010000457.1:0-3298 GCA_051953235.1 Nitrobacter sp.
GTGGTTGGTGCCGATGACCGCGACCTGATCGCCTGCAACCGTTGCGATTGCACATGCCTCGTTCGGCATGTCCACATTGAGCACCTGCTTGCCCTTGCGGGTGTTGCTGACGCAGTCCTCTTCCTTGACCACGAAGCCCTGCCCCTCGTGGCTCGCGACGAGGAACTTGCGGCCGCCGGTGTTGACGAACAACGAGACGATCGCCGTCTCCTGCTCCATGTCGATGAACAGCCGGATCGGTTCGCCGTGCCCGCGGCCGCCCGGCAGCTTCGCGACATCGAGCGAATAGAATTTACCGTTGGTCGCGAACAGCAGGAGTTTTGACGTGGTTTCGGCGAAGAAGGCGAAGCCCAGCTTGTCGTCGGTCTTGAACGACAGGTTCGACAGGTCCTCGACGTGGCCTTTGAGCGTCCGCACCCAACCCTTGTCGGAGACGACGACGGTGACGGGTTCGCGCTCGACCAGCGACTCCTCGAGCGCGGCAAGATCGTGCTCTGGCGCGTCGGCAAAGACGGTCCGACGCTTGCCGAGCGGCGTCTTCGGCCCGAACATGTCGCGCACGGTACGCACCTGTTCGCCGACCTTCGCCCATTGCTCGCTTTCCGAGCCGAGGATCTTGTTGATGCCCTTGAGTTCGTTCCGAAGGTTCTTGTCCTCGGTCCGGATTTCCATTTCCTCGAGCTTGCGCAACGAGCGCAGGCGCATGTTGAGGATGGCGTCGGCCTGAACCTCTGTCAGCTTGAACGCCTTCATCAAGGCCGGCTTCGGCTCATCCTCGGTGCGGATGATCTTGATGACCTTGTCGATGTTCAGGTACGCGATCAGGTAGCCGCCGAGCACTTCGAGACGGTGCTCGATCTGCGCTTTACGATAGGCAGAGCGGCGCAGCAGCACATCGCGCAAATGGTCGAGCCATTCGCGAAGGCACTCGGCGAGACCCACGACCTTCGGGATCTTGCCCTTGATCAGCACGTTGAGGTTGAGCGAAATCCGGCTCTCGAGCTCGGTGAGCTTGAACAGCGACTCCATCACGAGCTCGGGGTCGACATTGCGCGACTTCGGCTCAATGACGATGCGGATGTCTTCCGCCGACTCGTCCCTGATGTCGCCGACCAGCGGCAGCTTCTTCTCGTTGAGCAGTTCGGCGATCTTCTCGATCAGCCGCGACTTCTGCACCAGCCACGGGATTTCGGTGACGACGATCACCCAGGTGCCCCGCGCGCCCTCCTCCTGATTCCACTTGGCGCGGGTGCGGAAGGCGCCGCGCCCGGTCATGTAGGCCTCGGCGATGCTTTCCTTGGAATCAATAATGATGCCGCCGGTCGGGAAGTCCGGACCCTTCACCCAACGCAACAGCGCCTTCGATTTGGCGTCCGGCTTGTCGATCAGGTGCAGCGCGGCGTCGCAAAGTTCGGCGGCGTTGTGCGGCGGGATAGCGGTCGCCATGCCGACCGCGATGCCCTGCGAGCCGTTGGCGAGCAGGTTCGGGAAGCCGCCCGGCAGCACCACGGGCTCTTTGGTCTGGCCGTCGTAGTTGGGACGGAATTCGACCGCATCCTCGTCGATGCCTTCGAGCAGCAGCCGCGCCACGTCGGTCATGCGCGCTTCGGTGTAACGGTAGGCAGCGGGGTTATCGCCGTCGATATTGCCGAAATTGCCCTGGCCGTCGACCAGCGGATAGCGCGAGGCAAAGTCCTGCGCGAGCCGCACCATGGCGTCATAGATCGCCTGGTCGCCGTGGGGATGGAACGAACCCATCACGTCGCCAACGATTTTTGCCGATTTCTTGAAGGCGGTACCGGGGTCGAGCCGCAAGAGCCGCATGCCGTAGAGGATGCGCCGATGTACCGGTTTAAGGCCATCGCGAGCGTCCGGCAGCGCGCGGTGCATGATGGTGGACAGGGCATAGGCGAGATAGCGCTCTTCCAGCGCCTCACGCAGTTGCACCTCGTGGATTTCGGCCGGCTCGGGCGGAATCAGTCGTTTTCCCATGGGGATGGGTTAACGCCGGACGAGTCCGGGGACAAGGCGCGAATCAGGCGAGGCACGCATTAAGGACGCCCGGCCTACCTCCAAAAAATCAAACTGATAATGAACAGAACGAACATAGCCAGATACAGCGTAAACTCTATCGTACTTACTATCTCACTGAGCTGGACAATCCCCCATCTGCTCTGACCCCGTTTGACTGGACCAGTCATTTCGCCTCCAAGGTCAAATTGGTCTGTCGCCTCACTACCGCGTTGACGAACCCTGCCCTAGCATCCGAATGGCCCTGCCCGCGCGGTTCCAGCACATGGCGCAGCAGGAAGCGCCCGGTGAGTTCAAAGCCGTCCAGCAGATCCTGCCGGGAATAGCCGCCTTCGCTGTCGTCCTCGCGCAAAAACGGCGGCAGCCGCAGCAGCCGGTCCTGCCAAGGCTCGCCAGCCTGCCGCGATACCGCGCCGCCCGATTTCGGCGACACGTAAATCAGCTCCGTGGTAGCCCCGGTCGCAGCACAACTCGACAGATCGAGGCCGAAGCCCAGCTCGGTCAGCATCGCCAGCTCGAACCGGATCAGATGGATCGCCGCCGCACCTGCATGATCGAAATCATCCAGCGTCTGTTCCAGCATCTCAAAGATGTCTTCGTGCGGATCGCGCTCCGGCAACAACCGCGCCAGCGCCGCGAGATGCGTCACGCCGTAGGCCGCGTGCGAGGCGCCGAGCAGGCTCGCGGCGCGCATCCGCGTACCTTCCAATGCATAAGTGCCGAGGTGCTCGTCGAGCCGTGCACGCCACAGCGCGCTGACCGAATTTCCCGGCTGCAGCAGCGGCCGCATCCGCGATCCGGCGCCGCCGCGCACGAGGCCGAGGTGGCGCCCATGGCTGCGCGTCAGCAGTTCGACGATGGCCGAGGATTCGCCATGCCGCCGCACTCCCAGCACGATGCCTTCGTCGGTCCATTCCATGGCGTCAGTCTACAATATTGCGCGCGACACCGCAGCCGCCATCAGACGCTCTGCGAATTGAACCAGCCCTTTGCGTCGCCCGTGAACGAGAAATAGATTCCCGCCGCGGTCAGGCCGGTCGAGAGCACGTCGAGCGCCGTCGCCAGCGTCATACCGCCGGAGCCGAACGAATCCAGCAGCGAGAGTATGGACAGCCCGAGCGCCGTGACCAGAACCCAGCGCGCCCAGTTCTTTCGATGCCGCGCGGCGAGCCAGACCAAAAACAGGAAAAAGGCCACCAGGACGACCGCAATCAGGTTGACGTTCGCCTCCGCCGCATCGCTCATATCGGCCGGCGTGCGATCGAGC
>JBQCIZ010000458.1:0-3483 GCA_051953235.1 Nitrobacter sp.
AACCCGCTTCCTGAAGAGCTGGATTCAGGCGCATTACGCCGAGCGGGTGCTCGCCTGCTGGCAGGCCGAATTGCCCGAGGTTCACAGGATCGATCTGACGGTGCGGTCGGCCATGCGCTGCGCAGCGCCTGCGAAGGAAACCGCCGCGACGGTTGATTTGCGGCGCGCGGAGCCGGGCGATCATCGCGCAAGCGCCGATCTGAAGACAACGGCGACAACGCCGGTTTCTGCGAGCCACGACGCGCTCGGCGGCTCGCCGCTCGATCCGCGCCTGACCTTCGCAAGTTTCGTCACCGGCCGTTCCAACACGCTCGCCTATGCCGCGGCGCGTCAGGTGGCCGAAGGCCGGCGCGGCGACAGCGTCATGTTCAATCCGCTCTATATTCATGCAGGCGTCGGGCTCGGCAAAACCCACCTGCTGCAGGCCGTCACCTGGGCTGGCAATGCCGGCAACGAGCGCAAGGTTCTCTATCTCACCGCGGAAAAATTCATGTACGGCTTCGTCGCCGCGCTGAAAAGCCAGACGGCGTTGGCTTTCAAGGAAGCGCTTCGCGGCATCGACGTTCTCGTCATCGACGATCTGCAGTTCCTGCAGGGCAAATCGACACAGGCCGAATTCTGCCACACGCTGAATGCGCTGATCGACGCCGGCCGTCAGGTCGTCATCGCGGCCGACCGGCCGCCGTCCGATCTCGAAAGCCTCGACGATCGCGTGCGTTCGCGGCTGGCCGGAGGGCTCGTGGTCGAGATGGGATCGCTCGGCGAGGAATTGCGGCTCGGTATCCTGAAGTCACGTGTCGAGGCGGCGCGGGTGCATCACGCGAGTTTCGATGTGCCGGAGCCGGTGCTGGACTATCTGGCGAAAGCCATCACCCACAACGGGCGCGACCTGGAAGGCGCGATCAATCGCCTGCTCGCCCACAGCAAGCTCAATGCGCAGCCGGTGACGCTGGACATGGCCGAGCGGGAAGTCCGTGACCTGATCCGTCCGCAGGAACCCAAGCGCATCAAGATCGAGGACATCCAGCGGGTGGTCGCGCGGCAGTACAATGTCAGCCGCTCGGACCTCCTGTCATCGCGCCGGACCGCGAACGTGGTTCGCCCCCGGCAGGTCGCGATGTATCTGGCGAAGACGCTGACGCTGCGCTCCCTGCCCGAGATCGGCCGCCGCTTCGGGGGCCGCGATCACACCACGGTGCTGCATGCCGTGCGCAAGATCGAGGCTCTGGTGTCGAAGGATGCGACCCTGTCCGACGAGGTCGAATTGCTGAAGCGCCAGCTTCAAGAATAAGCCGGTTCAAGGGAATTTTCTGCCAAAATAACGGGGAAAGCCGGATCGGGGCGAGCCACAGGCTTGCGCCGGCCGGTTATCCGCGTCACCTTGCAGTCCCCCCGGATTTGAGCAAAATCGGCCTTGAACTTCCGGGTTTCGGTGCCGCGGTCCCCGCGGCATTTTCATCACAGAACGTGAATTTGGATCGGACGGATTTGCAATGAAGGTCACCGTCGAACGCGCGCAACTGCTGAAATCGCTTGGTCACGTGCATCGCGTGGTCGAACGGCGAAACACGATTCCGATCCTGGGCAATGTGCTGGTTCGCGCCGAGAACGCCAAGCTGTCGCTGAAAGCGACCGACCTCGATCTGGAAGTGACCGAAACCCTCGCCGCCGAAACCGGAACCAGCGGCTCGACCACGGTTCCGGCGCATATGTTCTACGATATCGTGCGCAAGCTACCCGACGGCTCGCAGATCGTGCTGGAAGGCGATGGCGATCGTTCCGTGCTGGCGATCCGGGCCGGACGTTCGCGCTTCACCTTGCAGACGCTGCCAGAAAACGACTTCCCCGATCTCGCCGCGGGCGACATGACGCATTCATTTACGCTTGCAGCCGCCGACATCAAACGGCTGATCGATCGTACCCAGTTCGCGATCTCGACCGAGGAAACCCGCTACTATCTCAACGGCATCTATCTGCACAGCGCAGGCACCGCCAAGAGCGCCACGCTGCGTGGCGTTGCGACCGACGGTCATCGTCTGGCGCAGGTTGATCTGCCGCTACCCAAGGGCGCAGCGGGGATGCCCGGCGTCATCATTCCGCGCAAGACGGTCGGCGAGGTGCAGCGGCTGATCGAGGACAACGAGACCGAAGTCGGCATCGAACTGTCACAGGGCAAGATCCGTTTCACCCTCGGCAACGTGGTGCTGACGTCAAAATTGATCGACGGCACCTTCCCCGACTACGGCCGCGTGATCCCGCAGAACAACGACAAGGAACTTGTCGTCGACAAAAAGGACTTCGAGGCGGCGGTCGATCGCGTCTCGACGATTTCCAGCGAACGCGGCCGCGCTGTGAAGCTGGCGCTGTCGGCGGGCAAGCTCGTTCTATCCGTAACCAACCCGGATTCCGGCAGCGCGACCGAGGAGCTTGAGGTCGAATACGCCTCCGACGCGCTCGATATCGGATTCAACTCGCGCTACCTGCTCGATATTGCCGCGCAGATCGAGGGCGAAGTCGCGGTGCTGAAGCTTGCCGACCCCGGTTCGCCGACGCTGGTCCAGGACAAGGATTCCAAGAGCGCGCTCTATGTGCTGATGCCGATGCGGGTCTAGGGCTGCGCCAGCGCGCGCCATCCGGAGCCGTCGTTGCCGGGCTTGACCCGGCAATCCATCGCCTGAAAATCAGACCATCTGCAAATGTCCGCTTCGCGGATGATGGATACGCGGATTAAGCCCGCGTATGACACTGCACATGACCCCTTCGCGCATCCACCGCCTCAGCCTCACACACTTCCGCAATTACCGCGCGGCGACGCTGGAAACGCGTGGCGATATAGTGGTGCTGGTCGGGCCGAACGGCGCCGGCAAGACCAACTGCATCGAAGCGATCTCCTTCCTGTCCCCGGGCCGCGGACTGCGCCGCGCCACGCGCGAGGACGTTGCCGACATCCAGGGCGACGGCTCGTGGGCGGTTTCGGCCGAAGTCGAGGGCGCGTTGGGCCTTGCGACGCTCGGCACCGGCATCGAGGGACCGGGCGGCGAGGCATCGGCCAGCCGGCGTTGCCGGATCGATCGCGAACCGGTGGGCTCCGCGGCGGCGTTTGGCGACCACCTGCGCATGGTGTGGCTGACGCCGGCGATGGATGGCCTGTTCACCGGCGCAGCGTCGGAACGACGGCGCTTCTTCGACCGTCTTGTGCTGGCGATCGACAGCGATCATTCCGGCCGCGTGTCGGCGCTGGAACGCAGCCTGCGCTCACGCAACCGCCTGCTCGAGGTGCGCAACTACGACGACCACTGGTGCGGTGCCGTCGAACACGAAACCGCGGAACTCGCCGTCGCGGTCGCGGCGATGCGCGCGCAGACCGCGACACGACTTGCCGCTGCGCTCGATGCACGCGGCGCAGCCTCGGTCTTCCCCTCGGCGAAAATCAGGCTCGACGGATGGATGGAAAACGCGCTGCTCACCGAACCGGCAACGGCG
>JBQCIZ010000459.1:0-2164 GCA_051953235.1 Nitrobacter sp.
AGCATGAGCCCGATGGCGCCGGCGGTGAGCGGACGACCGGCCGGCGTGAGCGGGATATTTTCGGACGACATGAAACCTCGTGATCCGGCTTGCCGCCGTGTTGTTGACCGGACGATGCGATCGCATCCGGTTAAAGGACTAAGCGGCTTTCTGGCAATGGACGCAGGTGCCGGTGATTTCGACGACGGACAGTTTTGGTGCAAAACCCGTGATCCGCGCGGCATCGCTCAGACTCTGCGCGACGCGGCCCGCCGGAATCTCGCCGACCGAACCGCAGCGTTCGCAAATCAGAAATGCCACCATTGCGCTCTCGTCGTGGTCGTGCGCGCAGGCGAGAAACGCGTTGCGGCTTTCGATGCGGTGAACAAGGCCGTTCTCCATCAGGAAATCGAGCGCGCGATACACCGTGATCGGCGCCGGGCGCGGCATGGATTTCGCCAGTTCATCGATGATCTCATAGGCGCCGAGCGGCCGATGACTCGACAGCAGCGCCTGCAACACCTGGCGGCGGATCGGCGTGAATTTTTGCGCGCGGCGCGCGCAGATCAACTCTGCGTGGCTGATTGCCTCCGCAGCACAGCGGTCATGATCGTGCCCGGGCCCGGGAAATGTCGGTTTGGCTGTCATCTGTCACCCATCTAGCCCGTTTAAGCCGGTTTCGCCCGCATTTTCAGCAGGGCCGGTCATGACAATTTCGCGGAACGGTCCCTATATATTGCGTCGCAACATAAAAGCCGGAATCGTCTGAAAACCATTGAATTTCAAAGCCCCGGCACGGGGATTCGTTTCCCAAACCCTCGCAACGAAGCAAAAGAGGCTGCGCCTTGGCGACCCATCTCAAATCCTATCTCGACAACCTGTCGATCTGGACACTGTCCGGCCTCAAACCGAAGCCGCGCGACGGAGCGGTGAAGAAGATCAACCTCGCACTGCAGGGTGGCGGCGCCCACGGCGCCTTTACCTGGGGCGTGCTCGACCAGTTGCTCGCGGACGGACGGCTGGAGATCACCGGCATCTCGGGCGCATCCGCCGGCGCGGTCAATGCGGTGATGCTCGCCGACGGTCTGGCGCGCGGCGGCCCCGACGAAGCGCGCAAGCGTCTCGCAGATTTCTGGCGCGCGGCGAGCGCCGGCGGCGACCTACCGCCAGTGCAGCGCGCCGTCACCGATCGCTTGTTTTCATTGATGCCGTTCGCGGCGACGCCGATCCAGAACTGGTTCGAGGCGATGTCGCATTACTTTTCGCCCTATGAACTAAACCCGCTCAACATCAATCCGCTCAGCGGTCTGATTGCCCGTTTCGTCGATTTCGATGCCGTGCGCGGCGGCGATCTCGCCCTGTTCATCTCCGCGACCAACGTCCACACCGGCCGCTTGCGCATCTTCGACCGCAGCAGCATTTCAGTGGATGTGGTGATGGCGTCGGCAGCTCTGCCATTCCTGTTCCGCGCGGTCGAGATCGACGGCGTGCCGTACTGGGACGGCGGCTATATGGGCAATCCCGCGATCTTCCCGTTCCTGCAGGCAACCGATGCCGAAGATGTGCTGGTGGTGCAGATCAACCCGGTGTCGCGCGCCACGACGCCGCGGACCTCCGCGGAGATCATCAACCGCCTCAATGAAATCACCTTCAACTCCGCGCTGATCTCCGAACTGCGCACCATGGATTTCATCAACCAGTTGATCGATGACGGCCGACTGCCCCGTCACACGGGAAAGAACGGCGACGGCAAGACCAGCTACCGCAAGCTCAACATCCATCGCATCGATCTCGGCAAGCTCGGGACCCGTCTCGCCGCCTCCAGCAAGATGAAGACCGATTTCGATTTCTTCGCGTTCCTGCACCGGGCCGGGCAGCGGGCGGCGCGCAAATTCCTCGACCGCCACTTTGCCGACATCGGAAAGCGCAGCAGCATCGACCTCGCGGCCGAATCCGGCGTGGAATGGAACTAATCAACTGTATTCGTTGAAGATTTTCTGCTGATCGCGGAAGCCATGTGACCTTCGCAGGTCAGCTTTCCGTTAACTCCCGATGACGTATTAATAAGCTTGCTTATTATATCGGTTGTTAGGAGTGCCGATGCCCCGGACCCGCTCGATCGACAATGACTTCCTGTTTGCCCTGTTCGAGGTGCAACGCCTGCTACGGCTTTACGCCGACAAGC
>JBQCIZ010000460.1:0-2676 GCA_051953235.1 Nitrobacter sp.
TTCTCGAACATTTCAGTCGTCAGCACGCGTGTGTTCGTGTTGTAGCGTGAGCAATGATAGCTGTCGTACAGGCCGACAGCGCCTGCGCGATGCACGGCGCCATGCGCGAATGGCGCGGCCTTGGCTCGGAGGCCCAGCGCCTTCACCACCGATTCATGGGCGATGCGGCCGAGCGCGACGATCGCGCGCAAACGCGGCATGTCGGCGAGCGTCATTGCAAGAAACTGCCGGCAGGTGTTGATCTCGACGGGCAGCGGCTTGTTCTGCGGCGGAACGCAACGCACGGCGTTGCTGATGCGGCAATCGACCAGGGTCAGGCCGTCGTCGGGCCGCGCCTGATAGTGCCCCTCGGCAAAGCCGTATTTGATGAGCGTGGCATAGAGCAGGTCGCCGGCATAGTCGCCGGTGAAGGGACGTCCGGTGCGGTTGGCACCCTGCAAGCCCGGTGCGAGCCCGACGATCAGTAGAGCCGCATCGGGGCTCCCGAAGGACGGGACTGGTGCATTGAACCAGTCTGGCTGGCGTGCGCGTGCGGACAGGCGAAAGTCGACCAGCCGGGGGCAGAGCGGGCAATCGCGGCCGGGTCCTGCGGCCCGATCAATGGCGCCGGCCTGTGCTGGTTTGACGCGCGACTGCGGGTCAGTCGTCGAAGTCGTCATCGCCCCGGGGTGCCATGGTGGTGGCCCGCTGCAGGAATTGCGGCGCGTGATGACGCGGCTCGCGCGGAGCCGGACGTTCTGACGGATCGCGGCCGAGCTTCGGTTGCAGTTCGACGAGGTCGGTGAACACGTCGGCCTGGCGGCGCAACTCGTCGGCAATCATCGGCGGCTGACTGGCGATGGTGGAGACCACGGTAACGCGGACGCCACGGCGCTGCACGGCTTCGACCAGCGAGCGGAAGTCGCCGTCGCCCGAGAACAGCACGATCTGATCGACATGCTCGGCCAATTCCATCGCATCGACGGCGAGTTCGATGTCCATGTTGCCCTTCACCTTGCGGCGGCCGGAGGCATCGATGAATTCCTTGGTGGCCTTCGTGACCACGGTGTAGCCGTTGTAGTCGAGCCAATCGATCAGCGGCCTTATCGACGAGTATTCCTGGTCCTCGATGATCGCCGTGTAATAGAACGCGCGAACGAGGGTGCCCCGCGACTGGAATTCCTTCAGCAGGCGCTTGTAATCGATGTCGAAGCCGAGCGTTTTGGCGGTGGCGTAAAGGTTGGCGCCATCGATAAAAAGCGCGATCTTGTTGGAAGCAGGTGACATCCAGTCTCTCGTGATCGTTGTTGGTGTTTATTGGCGCGGCTGGAGGCAGCCACGCATTCCAATAAGGTAGAGGTCGCGTCTTGCGGGTCGGACCGAAACAGACACGCCGCGGCGAGATGAGGCAAGCGCGGCGTCTGTATACTTTTGACGAAGCAATGAAGCGATTTCTTGTCCGAGCGGCATTTATTCCGCTCCCGGACGCTCCGGCCTTCTGGCCCCTCCATGGGGTTAGCAGAGACCGCCCGCAGAGCCAAATGCGAAATTCCCTGTTGCGAAATCGGTCAACCCACTATACCTAGCGGGTATAACCAACAGTTTCGGTCCCATTTAACGGAGCGACAGGCCATGGCGCGCGTCACCGTAGAAGATTGCATTGACAAGGTCGACAACCGGTTCGACCTGGTCCTTTTGGCTGCGCATCGCGCACGTATGATTTCTCAGGGGTCGCAACTTACGATTGATCGCGACAACGACAAGAACCCGGTGGTTTCCTTGCGCGAGATCGCGGACCAGACCATTTCTCCTGAGGATCTCAAGGAAGAATTGGTTCACTCGCTGCAGAAGTTCGTCGAGGTCGATGAACCCGAGCCCGACACCGTGCCGCTGATCGGTTCGGCCGGCGCCAGCGTCGATGCCGACGACACCGAAGTGGCTGTCGAGCGCATGACCGAGGAAGAGCTCTTGAAGGGTCTCGAGGGGCTCGCGCCGCCCGAGGAGCAGCCCGAAGAGGACGAGTGAGCGTCGCCTCCAAGACTTGCCTTCGAGACTTGCTTCCAAGACTTACAAAAGCCCGGACCATGGTCCGGGCTTTTTGCGTCGTGCGGTCAAAATTTCATGGATGAAAATTAATATTGGCGGCCGCCGGACGTCCTTGGTGCGCCGCCGATGGCGGCGTGACGGCTCGATAACCAAATTCTGTTGCACTTTCAGATCGAATTCGACTTCCGGCCGGGACATTCTAGGATAGATAGGGAAGCGGACCGGTTCCGCACAAGAAGGCACTGATTCGATGGCGAATTGGCCGCGCAGACGACGGCAGGTGCAGGCCGCAGCCGATTCGGCCGTGGCGGCCCCGACGCCGGTTGTGCCCGCCAAGGCGCCTCGCCCCCGCATGATGCGGCAGTACGACCTGGTCGAACGGGTCCGTTCCTACAATCCGAATACCGACGAGGATCTGCTGAACCGGGCCTACGTCTACGCCATGAAGGCCCATGGCGAGCAGACACGCGCCTCGGGTGACCCCTATTTCACCCATCCGCTGGAAGTGGCAGCCATTCTGACCGGCCTCAAGCTCGACGATGCCACCATCGTCGCGGCGCTGCTGCACGACACCATCGAGGACACCGAAGCTACCCGCACCGAGATCGACACCATCTTCGGTCACGAGATCGGGGCGCTGGTCGAGGGCCT
>JBQCIZ010000461.1:0-2127 GCA_051953235.1 Nitrobacter sp.
GCTAGGGCCGCCGCCGGGGCGGCGGATTGTACGGTGCGGCCGGTTGACGTTCGCGCCATCACGGTATTGGTAAGACGAATGGACACTGTCACCAGCCGAACGACCGCGAAGCACACGCTGTCGCTTCCGAACATTCTCACCTTCGCCCGGATTGCCGCGATTCCCGTGGTGGTCGGCTGTGTCTATGCCCAGTCGATCATGGACGGGCCGCTGTGGCTGCGTTGGGTGGCGCTGGGCGTGTTCATCGCCGCCGGTATCACCGATTTCTTCGACGGCTACTATGCGCGGATCTGGGATCAGCAGTCCGCCTTCGGCAAAATGCTCGACCCGATCGCCGACAAGCTGCTGGTCGCCTCCTGCCTCCTGATGCTGGCGGCGGACGGCATCATCCATGGCTGGACGTTGTGGGCCGCGATCGTGATCCTGTGCCGCGAAATCCTGGTGTCGGGCTTGCGCGAATATCTGGCGGAACTGCGCGTCAGCGTGCCCGTGACCAAACTCGCGAAGTGGAAGACCACGGTTCAACTGGTCGCGATCGGCTTCTTGCTGACGGGCGAGGCGGGCGATCTCGTGTTTCCGTTCGTGACGCAGATCGGATTGCTGCTGTTGTGGATCTCGGCGATCTTCACCATCTATACGGGATGGGACTATTTCCGTGCCGGCATTCATCACCTCATCGAGGAGGATGAAAAATGAAGGTGCTGTATTTCGCCTGGGTGCGCGAGCGCATCGGCAAGGCGGAGGAAGCGCTCGAACCGCCGCCCGCCGTTGCAACTGTTGCTGACCTGATCGGCTGGCTGTCGCAGCGTGGCGAGGAATACGCCCACGCGTTCGAGAAGCCGAAGGTGATCCGCGCCGCGATCGACCGGATGCATGTCAAGCAGGACACGACGATTGCAGGTGCGCGCGAGATCGCGTTCTTCCCGCCGATGACCGGCGGCTGATCGTTCCGGCATCGCCGCCATGACCGCTCCCGTCACTATTCGCCTTCAGGAAGCCGATTTCGACGTCGCCCGCGAGATCGCGGCCTTGTCGCGCGGGCGCACCGACATCGGCGCGGTAGTGAGCTTCAGCGGCATCTGCAGACGCGACCCGACTGACGGCGAGGGAGGCGATGCCATCGCGGCGCTGACGCTCGAACACTATCCCGGCATGGCCGAGGCTGAGATCACGCGCCACGTCGAGGAGGCGCTCAAGCGCTGGCCGCTGACCGGCGTCACCGTCATCCATCGCTTTGGCCGCATCGTGCCGGGCGAGAACATCGTTCTGGTGGTGACGGCGTCGTCGCATCGCGACGCGGCGTTTCAGGGCGCCGCGTTTCTGATGGATTATCTGAAGACCCGTGCGCCGTTCTGGAAGCGCGAGGAGAGCGCGTCCGGAGCTACCTGGGTCGATGCGCACGATCGCGACGACACCGCCGCGGCGCGCTGGGAAAAATCCTGATGGCGAAAAAAGCCACGCGCGCCGACGGACCGAAAGCCGCTGGCCGGATTTCCACGAAGAAGAAACGGTCGGCGAAGCGCTCCGCCAGTAAAGGGGTCAAGAACGCTGCTGCCGCGAAAGCCGCGGCGCCGGAGCCGGTGACCATTCTCGACTACGTCCGTTTGGCCGCGACGCGCCTCAAGCGCGCGCGCGTCGCCTTTGCCCATGGTACGACCGATCCCGTTGCCGAGGCGGCTTTTCTGGTTGGCGAGGCGATGAATCTCTATCCCGACGAGGTCGAGCCGCGCGCCGCGCAGCGGGTGCCGAAAGCGGCAGGCCGGCGCATTCTCGGTTGGCTCGAGCAACGCATCGCAACCCGCAAGCCGGCCGCCTACATCGTCAACCGGATGTATATGCGCGGCGTGCCGTTCTATGTCGACGAGCGCGTGATTGTGCCCCGCTCGTTCATCGGCGAGATTCTGGAGTCGCATTTCGGTGACGACGACGTGCTGCGTCTGCGCGATCCCGCGAAAGTGACGCGCGTGCTCGATCTCTGCACCGGCTCGGGGTGCCTTGCGATTCTCGCGGCCCTCGCGTTTCCGAACGCGCAGGTCGATGCCGCCGATCTGTCGGCGGATGCGCTTGCGGTCGCCACGCGCAATGTGCGGGAGCACGGCCTGGAAGACCGGATCACACTGTTGCGCG
>JBQCIZ010000462.1:0-2825 GCA_051953235.1 Nitrobacter sp.
CCGCGAGCAGCTTCTGAAAAAGCGGGAGCGCGGCAGGCCGCTGGCCGAAGGCGATCCCGAACGAATCCGCGCGATGGAGTTCTTCACCTTGCGTGACCGCAACGACGTCGAGGATCCGGCGATCCAGAAATTCCTGCCCGAACTCAGGAAGCTCATGTGCGGCTGAGGGCCGCTGTGCAGATAGTATGAACGATCATCAGGCGCGCTTGCGGGCCGGATTTCATATCCGTCTGCACGTGATGGGGTGCTCGCGATCGCGTCCGGTTTGAAGAACCGGACTAGGAAGGCTCCGCTTGAAACGATTGCAGGAGGGCATTGGCGGCTTCCTTGTTCGGAAGCGGACGGAAGAACGACATGTCCCCGGCGGTCGCGATCTCGTCGGCTATTTCCCTGACGCAATGATAGTTGGGCCGCGAACTAAAGTCGTGAATGCCGATGATGGCGTTCGGGCGGCAATGCAACACGGTCTGAGCGAAGCAGGCAACCCTGAAGCGGCCGTCGATGAGATACAGGTCGGCCAAGGTGGCGCAGGGCATCTTCCAGATCGCGGAATGATAGTTGGGCCAGCGCGACTTGGTCGAGGCGTCGATCGGAAAGCCCCAGTCACCGGTCGGGCCGATGTCGATGAAAATCAACTCAGGCTTGGTTTGATTCACAGCGCAGGCGTTCCTGACCTGATCAAGCCATTCTGGAGATGAATCGACGGACAGGATCGAATCCTTGACATATCTCGATGCGACCGCGGTGCTTCCGCCGGTTCCGAATTCGACGTAGCTGCGGCTGTTTCTGACGAATGACAGGAACAGGGCCGCTTCTTCTGCTGACATTCTCGGTAACAATTTTTGCGTCCTTTCGGTTGCAGTCCTGCACCCTGATGGGCCGGCAACGTGCCGTCTGTTGAACGCCTATTGGCGCCCGATGCTCTCATACTTGAACCCGGCCGAGCGAACGTCCTCCGGCCGATAGATATTCCGCAGATCCACGATCACCGGCGTCGCCATGCTGGTCTTGATCCGCGCGAGGTCCAGCGCGCGGAACTGCCGCCACTCCGTCACGATCACCAGCGCGTCCGAGCCGTGGGCGCAGGAGTAGGGGTCGTCATAATATTCGATGTCGGCGAGTTCCTTCTTGGCCTGGTCCATGCCGATCGGATCATGAGCTCTGACCTTGGCGCCGAAATCCAGCAGGCCGGCAATGAGCGGGATCGAGGGCGCTTCGCGCATGTCGTCGGTGTCGGGCTTGAAGGTCAGGCCGAGGACGGCAACGGTCTTGCCGCGAATATCGTTGCCGAGCGCGTTCGCGACCTTTCGCGACATCGCGCGCTTGCGGTTTTCGTTGACGGTCAGGGTCGCCTCGACCACGCGAAGCTGCACGCCGTAGTCGAGTGCCGTCTTCGACAGCGCGCGGGTGTCCTTCGGAAAGCACGACCCGCCATAGCCGGGACCGGCATGCAGGAATTTTGTGCCGATGCGGTTGTCGAGACCGATGCCGCGTGCGACCTCCTGGACGTTGGCGCCGACCTGCTCCGCGAGATCCGCGATCTCGTTGATGAAGGTGATCTTGGTCGCGAGAAACGCGTTGGCGGCGTACTTGATCAGTTCGGCGGTGCGGCGGCTGGTGTAGAGGATCGGCGCCTGATTGAGATAGAGCGGGCGATAGATCTGGCCCATCACTTTCCTGGCGCGGTCGTCTTCGGTGCCGACCACGATGCGATCGGGGTGCTGGAAGTCGCGGATCGCAGCACCTTCGCGCAGAAATTCCGGGTTCGAGGCGACTGCGAAGTCGGCCGCCGGATTGGTTTCCCGGATGATCCGCTCCACTTCGTCGCCGGTCCCGACCGGCACCGTCGATTTGGTGACGATGACGGTAAAGTCCGTCAGACGCACCGCGATCTCGCGCGCCGCCGCATGGACGTAACTCAGGTCCGCGTGCCCGTCGCCGCGCCGGGACGGCGTTCCAACGGCGATGAACACGGCGTCCGCGGACGAGATGCAGGAGAGATCTGTCCCGAACTTCAGCCGGCCGGAATCGATGCCGGTCTCGACGAGCTTGCCGAGATCAGGCTCGAAGATCGGAATCCTGCACTGCTTCAGCGCTGCGATCTTGTCTGCGTCCTTGTCGATGCAGGTCACGTCGTGGCCGAAATCGGCAAAGCAGGCTCCGGACACCAGGCCGACATAGCCGGCCCCAATCATCACGATGCGCATTGGTTCACGGACCCCGATTGCCGATCACAAGGAAAGCACGCCGTTCCCATCGGAACGCTGGTCGCGCTACTGGCTGAGCCCGACGCGTTTTGCGGCATAGCCTCGCTCCAGGATCGCCCGCCACCAGGGTTGCTCGTCGACATACCAACGCACGGTTTTTTCGATGCCGCTCTCGAAATTCTCCTCGGCCTGCCAGCCGAGTTCGCGCTCGAGTTTCGATGCGTCGATGGCGTAGCGGTGATCGTGGCCCGGCCGATCGGCGACGAAAGTGATCAAATCCCGGTGCGCGCCCTCCGCTGTCGGTGCCACCTCGTCGAGGAGATCGCAGATGCTTTCGACCACATGTAGATTGGTGCGTTCGTTGCGGCCGCCGACATTGTAGGTTTCGCCGACCGCGCCGTGCTCGAGGACCAGCGTGAGCGCCCTGGCATGATCCTCGACGTAGAGCCAATCACGGATGTTCTTGCCGTCGCCGTAGACGGGCAGCGGCTCGCCGGCGAGGCCCTTGATGATCATGTGCGGGATCAGCTTTTCGGGAAAGTGATAAGGCCCGTAGTTGTTCGAGCAATTGGTGATCATCGTCGGCAAGTCGTAGGTCTCGCGCCAGGCGCGCACCAG
>JBQCIZ010000463.1:0-2612 GCA_051953235.1 Nitrobacter sp.
CATGGCCATTACGGATTCGGTGCCTTGCGGCAGTGCGGTGCCGGCCCTGCTTCCAAAGCTCGAAATCATTTCCAGTTTCGGCGTCGGTTACGACCACATCGACGCCAACTACGCTCGCGAGCGCAACATCGTGGTCACCAATACGCCGGATGTACTGACGGAGGAGGTCGCCGACGTCGCGCTCGGCCTTCTGATCGCGACGTTGCGGGAATTCGTCAAGGCGGACCGTTACGTTCGCTCCGGCCTGTGGGCGACACAAAAGTATCCGCTGAGCGTCGGATCGCTGCGCGACCGCAAGGTCGGCATGGTCGGCATGGGCCGTATCGGACAGGCGATCGCACGGCGGCTCGATGCGGCGCGGGTTCCGGTGGTCTATCATTCGCGCAATCCGGCTGCGGGGGTGTCCTATCAGCATTATCCAAACTTGATGGAGATGGCGAAGGCGGTCGATACGCTTATCGTCATCACGCCGGGTGGAGCGTCGACGCTGAAGATGATCAATGCCGAGGTGATGGCGGCGCTCGGGCCGCGCGGCGTCATCGTCAATATGGCGCGGGGCTCCGTCAACGACGACGCGGCGCTGATCCATGCGCTGAAATCCGGCGTTATCCTTGCGGCGGGCCTCGATGTGTTCGCGACCGAACCGAACGTGCCGGATGAACTGCGCGCGCTCCAGAACGTTATGCTGCTGCCGCACATCGGATCGGCCTCGGTGGTGACGCGCAACGCCATGGATCAGCTTGTGGTCGACAATCTGAGAAGCTGGTTTGCCGGCAAGTCGCCGCTGACCCCGGTTCCGGAGACGCCGGTCAAGGCTCGTTAACATGCGTGCGCCGAAACACAGCAACAAGCCGGCATGGCAGAAGCGAAGACTCGTCCTCGCCGCCGTTGCGATGCTGGCGGCTGGTGTTTCGGCCGCATCGGCGCAGGATGTCTCGACCCTGAGGAAGGATATGATCGGACAGTGGGAACTGTCGACCACCGAGCGCAGCAAGACATGTGTCGTCACGCTCAAGGGCGATTCCTCGCCGCAAGGTCTCAAGCTCGATCTCGAACCGGGCTGCGCGGCGTCGTTGCCGTTCACAAAGGATATCGCGGCCTGGACCATTGCAGGTCTGGACATCGTGCGGTTGCAGAGTGCGTCCGGCCAGCCGGTGATCGACTTCACCGAAGTCGAAAGCGGCATTCTTGAAGGCCGGCGGGAAAACGAAGGCATCTACATCCTGCAAAGTCTCGCTGCCGCGAGATCGCTCGCCAAATCGATGGATCAGATGATCGGCGACTGGGCTTTCGTGCGCGGCAACGGTCAGGCGCTCTGCGGCATCACCCTGACCAATACCGAAGTTCCGCCAGACAATTTTCAGGTCTTCCTGAAGCCGAAATGCGATCCGGCAATTGCAGGATTTAAACCAAAAGTCTGGCGGCTCGAGCACGGTGAAATCCTGTTGATGTCCGCGAGCGGTGATGCCTGGCATTTTCAGGCCGACGACAACGCGCAATGGCGGCTCGTCCCGGACAGCGCCGATCCGCTGATACTCGTGAGACAGTAGGATTCGCACGCTCTCATCGGATCGCTGCCCAATGTCACTGTGATATCAGCCACAGTGCGATGGTCCTGTGCCGGTCACGCTGAGCGGCGACCTCAGCGCATCACGTCAGCCGACACGCGTCTGAGGGTTCGCGTCACGGCCAGCCACAGGAGATTGTCATGGCCAGCACGCATGTCCTTGCGGACTCAAGGCGCGACAGCGGCGGTATCGCACCGCTGTCCAGTGCGGATGTCGATGGGGTGAGCGGAGGGTTCTTTCCCTTCATCGCCCTCGGCGTCGCGTTGGGAATAGCCTACTGCATCGCGGACGGAACGCTCGACCCGCCGCCCGCGCCCAAGGGCGATTTCCCGACGGGTCCGAAGAACGCCGCCTGACCCGCGGATATCGAGAGAAACGCCGCACCATCAGGTGCGGCGTTTCTTGTCAGTGCATTCCCAAGGCGTGCGGTAGGAACAATGTCAGCTCGGGCCAATAGGTGACGATGCCTAGGAAGACCAGCATCGTCACGAGCCAGGGCCACACCGCCACCGCAAGATCCGTGATGCGCATCCCGGCGATCATGGAGGCCACGTAGAGGTTGAGGCCGACCGGGGGATGGCACAGGCCAACCTCCATGTTGACGTCAATGACGATGCCGAAGTGGACCAGATCGATGCCGAGCTTCTTCGCGGCCGGAGCGAGGATAGGCGCCATGATCAGGATGATCGAATTCGGTTCCATGAAGTTGCCGGCCACCAGCAGCAGCACGTTGACCATCAGGAGGAACCCAAACCAGCCGAGATGCTGCGCCGTGATCCAGTCCGCCAGCGCGGAAGGTATGTTTTCGTTGGTCAGGACGAACGAGAACAACACCGCATTGGTGATGATATAGAGCAGCATCGCGCTGGTATTCGCAGCCCGCAGCAGCACGCGAGGAACGTCCTTGAGGCCGATCGCCTTGTAGACGAACACGGCGATGAAGAACGAATAGACCGCCGCCATCGCCGCCGCTTCCGTCGCGGTGAACAAGCCGCTGTAGATGCCGCCGATGATGATCACGACCAGCATCAGGCCCCAGATGCT
>JBQCIZ010000464.1:0-3102 GCA_051953235.1 Nitrobacter sp.
CCGCATCTTCTTCGAGACCTACCTCGGCTGCCGGCTGACCGAGCAGATCGTGCTGAACGACGGCACCGAGGCCGCGATGTGGATGACGATGTCGAACAAGAGCTACGACTTCGCCTACTCACGCGATCATTCCGGCACGAAGGGGCGCTTCCACCACATCACCTATGCGTTGGACAGCCGCGAGGATATTTTGCGCGCCGCCGACATCTTTCTGGAGAACGGCGTCTTCATCGAAACCGGTCCGCACAAGCACGCGATTCAGCAGACGTTTTTCCTCTATGTCTATGAACCTGGTGGCAATCGCGTCGAGGTGGCCAACGCCGGGGCGCGTCTTATCCTCGCGCCGGACTGGAAGCCGATCGTATGGACGGAAGAGGAACGCAAGAAAGGCCAGGCGTGGGGCCTCAAGACCATCGAGTCCTTTCACACCCACGGCACGCCGCCGGTGCCCTCCCGCAAGGAATGAGTCCGATTCGCTTGTCCGGGAGAGTGGTCAGCTCTTGTGTCTGAACGTGTCGGCGATGTGCGTCGCGCCAAGCCGCGCATGGCCCGCGCCGAACAGCTTTTCGCGCAAGGTGCCGGGCTGGTAGGCTTTCTTGTAAATCCCGCGCGCGGTCAGCTCCGGCACCAGCAGATCGGCGACATCCTCAAAACATTCCGGCGTCACCGTGTAGCAGAGGTTGAGACCGTCAACGTCGGTCTGCGCGACCCAGGCTTCGATGGCGTCCGCAACGGATTGCGGCGTGCCGACGACGACCGGACCGGCGCCGCCGATCGCGACGTGTTCGGCAACCTCGCGCACGGTCCAGACCCGGTCGGGATCGGCGCGCGTGACGTTGTCGAGTGCCGAGCGCCCGGCCTCGTTTTCCACGTGCTCGACCTTCTGATCGAGCGCGAGGCCGGAAAAATCCACGCCGGTCCAGCCGGACATCAGGGTGAGCGCGCCTTCGTGGCTGACGTGACGGCGATACTCCGCATGTTTCGCCTCGGCCTCCTGCTGCGTCTTGCCGAGGATCACGGTCATCATGCTGAACATCAGGATGTCCGACGGCTTCCGGCCGTACTTCGGCGCCAGCGCGCGGATCGCGGCGACGCGCGGTCCGATCACTTTTGCTGACGGCCCCGACATGAACACGCATTCGGCGTGCTTGGCGGCGAACTCACGCCCGCGCGGCGACGTGCCGGCCTGATAGAGCACCGGCGTTCGCTGCGGCGACGGCTCGCTGAGATGGATGCCGTCGACCTTGTAGTCGTCGCTGTCGTGATGGACGCGATGAACCTTTGCCGGATCGGTGAAAATGCCGCGCGCGCGGTCGCGCAGGACGGCGTCGTCATCCCAGCTTCCTTCCCACAGCTTGTAGACCACCTCCATGTACTCGTCGGCGACGTCGTAGCGCGCATCATGGGCAGTCTGTCCGCTCTTGCCCATGCCTTTCGCGGCGCTGTTGAGATAACCGGTGACGATATTCCAGCCGATCCGTCCTTCGGTGAGATGATCGAGCGTCGACATTCGCCGCGCGAACGGGAAGGGGGGCTCGTAGGACAAGGTGCAGGTGACGCCGAAGCCGAGATTCTCAGTCACCGCGGCCATGGCGGAGATCAGCATCATCGGATCGTTGACCGGGACTTGCGCGGCATTGCGCAGCGCGGCATCGGGCGTGCCACCGAACACGTCGTAGGTGCCGAGCACATCCGCCAGAAACACGCCGTCGAAGCGGCCGCGTTCGAGAATGCGGGCCAGATCGAGCCAATAGGACAAGCGGTTGTAGTCGCTGGAGCGGTCGCGCGGATGGGTCCACAGGCCGGGCGACTGGTGGCCGACACAATTCATGACGAAAGCATTGAGACGAATTTCCCGAGCCACAGCGAGGTCCTTCTTGCAAAAAATTCAAGGTGTGCCTGTCGCGAATGTCTCTACGACAAAATAGCGGCTTGAGGGAGAGCGTATTTCCGGGTCAACATCGCCGCCAACAAACAGGCAACGGGAGGCCGCATGAGCGAGAACAGACGGGTTTTGGCCGAGGAAGTCCGTGCGATGGCGGGCACAGTCGGCATATCGCTGTCGGCCGATGTTGCGGCCCGTATTGCGGGTGCGGTCGACCCGACGATCACGGGATTTGCCCGTGTCTCCGATAAGCTTCCATTCGACGTCGAGCCCGCAAGCTTCATCGTCGTGCAGAATGGCGGGCGGAAGTCATGAGCGAGCCCGCGTTTCTGTCGCTCGTTGCGGTGGCGGACGCCATCGCCCGCAAGCGGCTGTCGTCGCGCGAGGTGACGCAGGCCTGTCTCGATCGCATCGCGCAATGGCAGCCGCGCCTGAGCGCATTCATCGCGATCGAGCCGGACGAGGCGCTCGCCGCCGCCGATGTTGCCGACAAGGCGCTCGCGAAAGGCGGCAAGTTAGGGGTGCTGCATGGCGTACCGCTTGCGCACAAGGACATGTATTACGACGCCGGCAAGGTCGTGACCTGCGGCTCGAAGATCCGGCGTGACTGGGTCGCATCCACCACATCGACCGCGCTGCAGCGGCTGAAGGACGCGGGCACGGTTCGTCTCGGCACGTTGCAGATGGCGGAGTTCGCCTACGGTCCCACCGGCCACAACGCGCATTTCGGCCCGGTGCACAATCCCTGGCATCTCGACCATATCACCGGCGGGTCGTCGTCGGGCTCCGGCGCCGCTGTTGCCGCGCGCTTGACCTTCGCCGCGCTTGGCTCCGATACCGGCGGGTCGATCCGGATGCCGTCGAATTTTTGCGGCGTGACGGGTTTGAAGACGACGGTAAGCCTCGTCAGCCGGGCCGGCGCGATGCCGCTGTCGCATTCGCTCGATACCGTCGGGCCGCTCGCGCGTACCGCTGAGGATTGTGCGCTGTTGGTCGGTCTGATGGCGGGCCTCGATCCGGCCGATCCGACCTGCTCGAATAATCCGGTGCCGGATTACATGGCAGCGACGCGCGGCTCGCTGAAGGGCGTCAGGATCGGCGTACCAAAATCGTTTTATGTGGACGATCTCGACTCCGAGATCGCGCGCGTTCTCGACGACACGAAGGCGACCTTGACGCGCGAAGGCGCGACCATTCATCAGGTCGATCTGCCGGAC
>JBQCIZ010000465.1:0-6604 GCA_051953235.1 Nitrobacter sp.
AGGCTGCCACCGCCGCATCGGCGGCGGTGCCGCCATCCTTCAGAACCTCGATCGCGGTCAGCGCCGCCAGCGGATGCGAGGTCGCGACCATGCCGTTCAGGGCGTGGACCGTGGAGCGGCCGGCGAGATGAAAATTCCTCATGCCAAAGGGTCTCTGGTTGTCGTGTTTCTGCGGGCCGAACATCGGAACGGCGCGGCGTTTTCTTGGCATACCAAAGGCACCGGAGCAATGCGCGGTAGCGAATGGCACCTCCGATGTGGGGTCGTCCCCGCGCACGCGGGGACCCATAAACACCGGCGTTTATTGTAGCGAGGAGATTGGCTTCTCCTTTATTTGAGACCACACAGGGTATGGGTCCCTGCGTTCGCAGGGACGACGTGAGGGATGCCTGCCCGAATGCCGAGGGTTTCGCAGCGCAGCGCGGGCTGATAAACCCGCGCCATGCTCAAGGTCGCCGCTTTGTACCAATTTGCGCCGCTGCCGGATTTTCGCGAATTGCGCGAACCGCTGCGCGCGCTGTGCGCCGGGCTGGCTATCAGGGGCACCATCCTGCTCGCCCATGAGGGCATCAACGGCACCGTCGCCGGGACGGCCGATGCCATCGAGGCGCTGGTTCGGGAGTTGCGGGACGGGCCCCTGTTCGGCGGCCGGCTCGACAACCTCGAATTGAAATTCTCGCAGGCGTCTGCGATGCCCTTCGCACGGCTGAAGGTGCGGCTGAAAAAGGAGATCGTCACGCTTGGCGATCCCGCCGTCGATCCGACCCGCACGGTCGGCACCTATGTCGACCCGCGGGACTGGAACGCGCTGATCGCGTCAGCCGACACGCTTGTCATCGATACGCGCAACCAGTTCGAGGTGGCGATGGGCACCTTCGACGGCGCGGTCGATCCGCAGCTTGCGAGCTTTGGCGAGTTCAAGGATTTTGTCGCAGAGCGGCTCGACCCGGAGAAGCACAAGAAGATCGCGATGTTCTGCACCGGCGGCATCCGATGCGAGAAGGCGAGTTCCTACCTGCTGTCGCGCGGCTTCAAGGAAGTCTACCATCTCAAGGGTGGTATCCTGAAATACCTCGAGGGCATTCCTGAAAGCGAAAGCCGCTGGCAGGGCGAATGCTTCGTGTTCGACGACCGCATCGCGCTTGGTCACGGACTGACGGAATCGCGGCGTGCAGACATGTTCATGGATGGAGCGCCGAGCGATGACTGACAAGGCTCTCGCGGATCGTCTCGACGCGCTGGAGATGCGCCTGACCTATCAGGACGAGACCATCGAAACGCTCAACAACACCGTCACCGCGCAGTGGAAGCAGATCGATGCGCTGATGCGGCAGGTCACGGAGCTCGGCGAGCGGATGCGCGAAGCCGAAGCCAACCGCCCCGGTCCCGCCAACGAACCGCCGCCGCACTACTAGCTCGTTTCAAACTTTCATTGACGAAACCTCACCTCTCCCCGCTGGGGAGAGGTCGGCTGCGAAGCAGCCGGGTGAGAGGGCGTTGTTCACCGATAGTCCGTAACCCCTCACCCCACCCCTCTCCCAATGGGAGAGGGAGCACGCTGCATTCGACGATGCGCTTTCTCTTACATGTGAACCGACGAAGGCGGCATGGCCGTTGATTGATGGCGGCTATTGGCCGATCCGGAAACATAAACATAACGCGTCGTAGCTCGCGCCGTTGTTGCGCCTATCGTCGTCATGCCGTTACATGAAGCTGGCCTATCGGCGGAGGGACGCATGAGCGCGGAAGTCTCGATCGGGGACGGAGAAGCGGCGCGGCTGTCGCCGCATCTGTTACGTACGGCGATCCTCGGCGAGTTGCATGCGCGCCCGTTCACGGCGCTGACCGTTCCGGTGCGGATCCTGCATTTCGCGTTCGACACGGCCGGCGCGCGTGCGCAGGCTGACCGCACCAGTCTCGCGGCATCCTGTTCGGCGCGTGGGCTGCCCGCACCCTCGCCTGCCGAAAAGCATCATCGCGTCGCGTTCGGCACCACGGTGCTGCGATGGGAACAGCATTCCGAGTTCACGACCTACACCTGGGAGCTGCCCTCTCCGGCCGATACCATCCCGTTTCATCCGGCTGCCGCGGCGCTGGCGTCACCGATGCAGATGGTGCCGCAGCCGGGGCCGCTGCTCGTCGCCATCGACATGCACGTGCTGGCCGACGGACCGACCACCCGTGCGCCGGAACGGCTGTTTGACCGCACGAGCCTAGCGCTCGCCGAGAACAGCGACGGCTCCGCGATCTACGCCACCGACTTCCAGCCCGATCCGTCCGGCTTTGTGCGCATTCTCGTGGTCGACCGCAGCCTCGATCCCGACCGCGCAGGCGCGCTGGCGCAACGCGTGATCGAGATCGAGACCTAGCGCACGCTCGCTTTGCTCGGCCTGCCCGAAGCGCAACGGTTGGCGCCGTCGATCAACACCGTCGAACAGCGTCTAGCCGAAGTGACCGACGAGATGCGCAAGACCGGCAACCTCGCTGACAACCGGCATCTGCTCGACGAACTGACGGCACTGGCCGCCGAGGTCGAAGCTGGCGCCGCCGCGAGCGTGTTCCGGTTCGGCGCCAGCCGCGCATATGAGGAAATCGTGCAGCAGCGGCTCACGACCATCGGCGAGCGCAAGGTGGACGGATTACCGACATGGAGTTCGTTCCTGGCCCGGCGCATGGCGCCGGCCATGCGCACCTGCGTGACCATCGAGGCGCGGCAGGCCAGCCTGTCGTTGAAGCTGTCGCGTGCGGCGAACCTGTTGCGGACGCGGGTCGATGTCGAGCTCGAACAGCAAAATCAGGAACTGCTGAAGTCGATGAACGCCCGCACGCGGATGCAGCTTCGGCTGCAGACGACCGTTGAAGGGCTGTCGGTCGCGGCCATCACCTACTATGTGGTCAGCCTGTTCGGCTATATCGCCAAGGCGCTCTCCGAATCCGGGCTGATCGCGATCGAACCGGGCTACCTGACCGCGGCCTTCATTCCAGTCGCGGCGCTGGCGATCTGGACCATCGTGCGCCGCATTCGCCACAAGCATATCGGCAGCGAGGACTAACGCGAACGCGATGCCGCGAAGCTAGCGGCGTTACCGCTTTGGGCGGGGCTTTTTCGCCGCGCGCGGTGAAGATATCCCCGCCTCGGCCTCGAGCAGCAGAACAAGACAGCCGCTCAACCGCGTGACCAGTTCCTTGTCCCCGAGCGACAGCGGTCCGGGATCGTTCAGCACCGCATTCACCCGCGTTCCCAGCACCACCGGCAGCCCGAAGCCGATGGTTTGCCGCCGCGCGGCACGGCGGCCGCCACCCATCGCCCGCAAAAGCAGCGGTTCGATGCCGTCGGCGGTTTTCCGGGCTAGCGCTTTGAACGGCGTCCAACGTGACGGGCGCGCGTCGCTGCGCTGAAGCGCCGCGCGCAGAACGCCTTCGTGCTTGCGCATCCATCCCGTGATCTGCCCGACCAGTTGCGTGCAGAGGTCGCGCAACTCCAGGGCGCGCAAGGTTTCATTGCCGGGCATCGCTGCCAGCATCGCCTCGCCGTCGCGCGCCGCGAGCGTCAGAAGCGCGCCGAAATAAACCTCCTTGCTGTCGAAGCGGCTGTAGAAGGCCCCGACGGTGGCGTCGACCTCCGCGCAGAGATCCTCGATGGACAATTCATCAAGGCTGCGGCCTTTCAGCATGTCCGCGCCGGCTTTCAGCAACGCCGCAGTGGTTTCGCGGCTACGTTTCTGGCGCGAGGGCGTCACGCCGGGCAGGTCGACATCGGTCCATTCGGGGGTCATCGGCGTTGCCAATCCGGAGCAGATATTTATAATGATAATTAGGATTATGGTTTTTGCAACCGCCGCCGGACCCAAACCGGCCCCGGTCCACATCAAACTGCGGCGCAGCGACGCCGGCAAGATCAGAGGGAGCGATGCGATGAGCGACCAGACCCGATTTGGCGGCACCATCGGCAAGACCTTCCGGGATTCAAAACCTTGGTGGCCCGCGCCGCCGGTGCCACCTAAGGGCGCGCCGAACATCCTCGTGGTGTTGTTCGACGACGTCGGCTTCTCCGATTTCGGCTGCTACGGCTCGCCGATCCGGACCCCGACCATCGACAAGCTCGCGGCGGAAGGCCTGCGCTACAGCGGCTTCCACACCACCGCGATGTGCTCGACAACGCGCGCGGCGCTGCTCACCGGCCGCAACCACCACTCCGTCGGCGTCGGCTGCCTCGCCAATTTCGACAGCGGCTATCCCGGCTATCGCGGCAAGATCGCGCGCGAAGCCGGGACGCTTGCGGAAATGCTGCGGCAGCACGGCTATCGCAACTACATGGTCGGCAAGTGGCACGTCACGCCGCTGACCGAGAGCGGCGCCACCGGCCCGTTCGACGGTTGGCCGCTGGGGCGCGGCTTCGATCGCTTCTATGGCTTCCTCGACGCCGAGACCGACCAGTACGCGCCGGAGCTCGTCTCCGACAACACCCATATCGATCCGCCCGGCACGTATGACACCGGCTATCACCTCACCGAGGATCTGGTCGATCAATCCATCCGCTTCATCGCCGATCACATGGCCGACCGTCCCGACGTGCCATGGCTGACCTGGCTCGCGCCCGGCGCATGCCACGCGCCGCATCAGGCTCCGGCCGATCTCATCCGAAGCTATGACGCACTGTTCGCGCACGGCTGGGACGTCGAGCGCGAGCAGCGTATGGCGCGGCAGAAGGCGATGGGCGTGGTGCCGCAGGAAACGCGAATGCCGCCGCGCAATGACGGCGTGAAGGCGTGGACCGAGTTCAGCACCGACGAACAGCGCGTGTTCACCCGGTTGCAATCGGCGTTCGCCGGCATGCTCGATCATGCCGACCAGCATCTGGCGCGGCTGATCGCGTTCCTCGACAAGGCGGGCGTGCGCGACAATACGCTCGTCATCGTGATGTCCGACAACGGCGCGAGCCAGGAAGGCGGCCCGCTCGGCTTCGTCAACGCGATGGGGCCTTACAATTTCAAACCCGAGCCGATGCCGGAAAAGATCGCACGGATCGACGACATCGGCGGCCCCGACACGCACTCCAACTTCCCGCACGGCTGGGCGATGGCGTCCAACACGCCGCTGCGCCGCTACAAGCAGAACACCCATGGTGGTGGCATCCGCGATCCCTTCATCATGACATGGCCGAGGCGGATCGCGGCGCGCGGCGAGTTGCGCCACCAGTTCGTGCACGCCTGCGACCTGACGCCGACGCTGCTCGACCTGATCGGCCTCACAGCGCCAACCGAGATCAACGGCTGCCCGCAGATGCCGCTGGAAGGCGAAAGTTTTGCCAAAAGCATCACCGATCCGACGGCGCCGTCGCGCAAAAGCCCACAATACTTCGAGATGTTCGGCCATCGCGGCCTCTGGCATGACGGCTGGAAGGCGGTCTCGTTTCATCCTTCGGGCACGCCCTTTGAAAACGACAAGTGGGAGCTATTCCATCTCGACCGCGACTTCTCGGAAACCGACGACCTTGCCGACAAGGAGCCGGAACGGCTGAAAGCGATGGTCGAGGTGTGGTGGCGCGAGGCCGAAGCGCACAACGTGCTGCCGCTCGACGACCGGTTCGGGCCACGCTTCGCCGAAAACGCCGCCCGCTTCCACGGCGCCCGCACGCACTTCACGTTCCATCATGGCATGGGGCATGTGCCGACCGACGTCGCACCCGACGTGCGCAGCCGCAACTACACCATCGAGGCACATGTGAAGATCGGCGCGGCGGCGGAGGGCGTGCTGATCGCACACGGCGACGCCACCTCGGGCTACAGCCTCTACATCAAGGACGGGCTGCTGGTGCACGACCTCAACATCGGCGGCCGCCATGAGATCGTGGCGTCCGACCGCAAGGTGCCATCGGGCGCTTGCCGGCTCGGCCTGCGCGTCACGCGGCTGGTGCGCACCGAGCCGCCCGCCAAGGGCGCGCGCACCGGCGTCAGCGAGTACACGCTTCTGATCGACGGCGAGCCGGCCGGATCGCTGCAGACCCAGCTCGGTTTCAACAACTTCATCTCGTGGTCGGGTCTCGACATCGGCCGCGACCGCGGCAGTCCGGTGTCGCACTACGCGGCCCCCTTCGAATTTACCGGACATCTGCTGCGCGTGCACGTCACCATGCACGAGGATCAGCAGCTTGACGGCGACGGCATCGGCGCCGCGGAGATGGCGCGGCAGTAGGCGCAAGCCGGCACCGCGATCAACGCGGGCCTTCCGCGCGACTGTTTCGGTGACGAGACGCCACACGCGTCTCGTCCCCGGTCATGTTGGCGTGATTCATCTCACAGTGCGCGGACACAACTTCTGCGAATTTTGATCCTTGCCGGCACTGAAGGCCGGCGGATCATATGGAGAAGATGATGTCCGCGACCTCAAACCTCGCTAAACTCTCGCCGGCGGAAATCGACCAGGTGTCCGGCGGAAATTTCGGATGCAACCCGTTCACCGGATGCCACACGGGCTCCATCAATTTCAACACTGACCAAAACGGGAGTTTTGTGCAGTGGCCCGGCAAACTGGGAACGGCCGACGGCACCTATACCATGAGCTCAAACGGCGGATTGACCTGGTTTCCGGCCTGACGAGATCC
>JBQCIZ010000466.1:0-9966 GCA_051953235.1 Nitrobacter sp.
GCCGCACGAGGTCTTCCTGGCGAAGATCCGCGCCTGCCGGCACGCCTTCCTCGAACTCGGCGTTGAGGACGGCATCGTCGTCACCCGTACCGATTCGCTCGGCGCAGGCCTGACGCAGCAGATCGCCGTCAGCCACAAGCCCGGCGATCTCGGCGACAAGTACAACAGCTTCCTCGATTGCGAGGAAGTGACGGCGGCGAACGCGAAGAACGGCGACGTCATCATCAACCAGAACGGCAAGATGATGCGTCCGAAGCGCCTGCCCAGCAACCTGTACCAGTTCCGCCCCGGCACCGGTGTGGACCGCGTCGTGCTCGACTGCATCACCTCGCTGCAGAACGGCGCCGATCTGTTGTGGATCGAAACCGAACGGCCGAACATCGCGCAGATCGCGGAGATGGTCGATCGCATCCGTGAAGTCGTGCCGAACGCGAAGCTCGCCTACAACAACTCGCCGTCGTTCAACTGGACACTGAATTTCCGCTGGCAGGTCTATGACGAGATGAAGAAGGCCGGCAAGGACGTCAGCAAGTACAACCGCGCTGAGCTGATGAAGGCGGAGTACGACGAGACGCCGCTGGCGAAGGAAGCCGACGAGCTGATCCGCACCTTCCAGGCGGATTCGGCCAAGCGCGCCGGCATCTTCCATCACCTGATCACGCTGCCGACCTATCACACGGCCGCGCTGTCCACCGACACTCTCGCCCGGGACTATTTCGGCGAGCAGGGCATGCTCGGTTACGTGCGGAACGTCCAGCGTCAGGAGATCCGTCAGGGCGTCGCCTGCGTCCGCCATCAGAACATGGCTGGCTCCGACATCGGCGACGACCACAAGGAATACTTCGCGGGTGAGGCGGCCCTGAAGGCGGGCGGCGCTCACAACACGATGAACCAGTTCGGCTAACAGGAGGCTCTCATGGCTGGCAGCAATTTCTGGGTGATTGGCGGCGAGTTCGGTTCGATGAACTTCCACAAGCTCGTGGAAGGCTCGGCCCAGGTGCAGGGTCCGTTCAAGACCCGGAAGGAAGCCGAGGACGCCTGGAAGGAAGTCTCGGAAGCGAACCGGCACAAGGCGGGTGTGCGCTTTTCCATCGTGGAAGAGCCGAGCCGCATCGCGAGCTGATCCGCTCCATTATCGTCTCATGCGACATCGTCTCGCCTTCACGAGGGCGAGGCAAACTCGAGCGATCGAACAACAGGAGATCCCGATGCACGGCACCAACTACTGGGTCATTGGCGGCGAATTCGGCTCGATGAATTTCCACAAGCTCGTGCACGGAACGGCCCAGGTGCAGGGTCCCTTCAGCACCCGGAGCGATGCGGAGGATGCCTGGCGCTCGGTCTCGGAACAGAACCGGCATCGTGCGGGCGTCCGCTTCTCCATCGTTGAGGAGCCGCGCCGCGCCGCCGGTTAAGGCCCCGGATTTCTTCAAGACGGCTCTACCAAGAAACGTCCAAGGAGGGGCGGCCCCATCCGGTTTTCCGGGTGGGGTCGTTCTCCTTTTGGGAACCGGCTGTCACCGGAGATTCGCGCCGGCTCCGCCGGAGAGCGGTCGCGCGCATATTATAAGTATCTGGAAACAAAGGGTCTTTGCGCGAGACAGGGTTACTGCTAGGTTAACGGCGGCCGGACCGTGGAAAGGCAGAAGAGCCGATGTCGGACGCACAGAGTATGGGAACGGGTGTAGCCGCGAAGCCGGTGCGGCTGCGTGATGCGCTGCGTCAGGCGCGGATCGAGGCCGCCGACCGGACCGGCGTCGTCGTCGATCTGCGCGATGCCGAGGTCGCGCGCCTCGAAATTCTCAACGAGGCGCTCGATCCGCTGTTCGCGCAGGTGCCCGATCAGGTCGATTTGTTTGACCGCGGCATCAGCCAGGGCGACACGCCGCGGCTGTGGATCGACGTGGTGGCGCATGTCCTGATGGGACGCGACAAGCGCATGTACCGTTTCGTGCAGGACACTCGCTACGGGCGGATCGTGCTCGCGGAATCCCATGACGTAACCGCGATCGTCGATGCCGTTACCGACTACGTCGCCCGCCGTATGATCGAGCGCGAGCATGCGCTGGTGGCGACGCCGCTGCCGGAACTGCCGAAGGCCGAGGAGAAGGATGCCAAGAAGCCGCGCAGCGGGTTCTGGACCTTCGCGTTCGGATTCATCGTCGGCGTCGCCGCACTGTTCGGCTTCGCTCTGATCGCGGCGCTCAGGAGTTTGTGAACTCGGCAGAGCGCCGTTCAATAGCCCGTCATGCCCGGCTTTATGCCGGGCATCCACGTCTTAAAAACGCATGTCAGATCGAAGACGTGGACGGCCGGGACAAGCCCGGCCATGATGCCGGAATGGCGCGTGTCTCATTCATCACGCTCAAATCACCCTGACGGTGCGCACATCCGCGATCTTGTCGCCGGCGAAGCTGCGCACCCGCTGCTCGCAGCGCCAGGCGTTACCGTCGCGTGTGATCGAGAACAGGTTGTAGGCCGCCGCCGGATAATGCCGGTGCGGTACTGCGGAAGCCGACGGCACGCCGATGGCGGGCACGCGACCGTGCGGTCCCTCGAACCACATCGTCGAGTGAATGTGATCGTGGCCGTGCAGAACGAGATCGACGCGATGTCGCTTCAGAAGCGCGATCAGCGCATCCGCATCGGTCAATCGCTTGTAGGACGATCTGGATTGCAGAGGATGATGGATCAGCAATACGCGGAAGTTTGGATCGTCCGCCAGTTGCGCCAAGGTCCGGTCGAGCGCGTCGAGCTGCGCGTGTCCCAGCGTTCCCGTCGCCATGAAGGGCGCGGTCGGTACCGACGACGATACGCCGATCAGGGTCAGCGGTCCCCTGCGGCGCACGAAGGGAAATCCGGCGGCGCTGTCGGAGCCGGCCGCATCGCCTTGCGAAAACTCCTGCCAGTCCGCGATGCGGTGCCGGGTTGCGCCGACATAGGCATCGTGATTGCCGGGCACGACTGTGACGTCCTGCGGTGTGCCGACGCTTTTGAGCCACGCGCGCGCCTGCGTGAATTCATCGGGCAAAGCGAGATTGACGAGGTCGCCGGTGACGGCGATGTGGTCGGGCGACTGCGCCTTCATGTCCGCAATCAGTGCGTCGAGAATGTCGCGCCGGTGGATGGCGTGGCGGTTGCGCTTCCAGTTCATGTAGCCGAGCGCGCGCTTGCCCACGAGCTGATGCAGCCGCGGCTGGGGCAGTGGCGCGAGGTGCGGGTCGGACAGGTGCGCGAGTGTGAAGCCTGCCATCAGGCGCTGCCGATCAAAATGCCGGCGAGGAACACCAGCGCGCCGCCGACCGCGATCTGGAATGTCGCCTGCAACCATGGCGTATCCATGAAGCGGTGCCGCACCCAGGAGATCACGCCGAGTTCGACGACCACCACCGCAACCGCAAGTAGGGTTGCCACGTAAAAGTCCGGGATCAGATAGGGTAGGGTGTGGCCGAGGCCGCCGACCGCCGTCATCAGGCCGCACATGGCGCCGCGGATCCATGGCGAACCACGGCCGCTCAGCGTCCCATCATCGGACAGCGCCTCGGCAAATCCCATGGAAATGCCGGCGCCGACCGACGCTGCGAGACCGACCAGAAACGTCTCAAACGGCTTGTGGGTCGCGAAGGCTGCGGCGAATAGCGGCGCCAGCGTCGAGACCGAGCCGTCCATCAGGCCGACCAGGCCCGGCTGCACATACTGTAGGATGAAGGCGCGGCGTTCGCTGTCGGCTTCACCGGCACGAGCGTTTTCCGTCAGATGTTTTGCGGTGAGCTGCTCGGCCAGCGAATCATGCCTGTCCTCTTCCTCGGCGAGGCCGATCAGCAATTCGCGCGTGGACGCATCGCGCGTGGTTTCGGCGGCCTTGCGATAAAATCGCGCCGCCTCCTTCTCCATGCTGAGCACGTATTTGCGGACGTCCTCCAGATGCAGCGGCCGGGTCAGCCACAGCGGCTTGCGCCCAATGAAACCCTTGACGTCCTGACGGCGGATCAGCGGCAGATAGTCGCCGAACTTCCCTCGATAAAGCTCGAACAACCTGCCGCGATGGCGCACCTCCTCGTCCGCCATGCCAGAGAGAACGGCGGCGGACGCCGGAAACTGTTCGGTCAGCCCTTCCGCGAATCCGTGATAGATGCGGCTGTCCTCTTCCTCATTCGAGATGGCGAGTGCCAGAATCTCGCGCTCCGTCAGATCCGAAAACTGTTTCACGCGTGCCTCTCACCAAATGTCCTCAAGTTTTGGCAAGAGCGCCGCTATGATGCAAGGAATCTCGACCTGACAGTCCGGGAATCGATCCTGCCGGGAAAGCCGTTCATGACTTTGCAAGATATTCGCCGCGGTTTCGAGCCTGTGCTGCGCCGGTTCTTCCACCTGTACTGGCGGTTTGCCCGCGGCATGACGCTGGGGGTGCGCGGGGTGGTGCTCGATGGCGGCAATCGCGTGTTTCTGGTGAAGCACAGCTATGTGGCGGGCTGGCATCTGCCGGGCGGCGGGGTCGAGGTCGGCGAAACGTTCCGGGCGGCCTTGCAGCGCGAGTTGATGGAAGAGGGGCGGATCGAGGTTGCCGGTGAACCGGAGCTGCACGGCATTTTCATCAACAGCCATGTCTCGCCCCGCGACCATGTCGCCGTCTATGTCGTGAAGGCATTTCATCAGGATCGCCTGCCCGACCCCAATCGCGAGATTATCGCGTGCGGCTTTTTCGCCACGGATGCCGTTCCGCCGGAGACCACCGAGGGCACGCGGCTCCGGATCGCCGAAGTCCTCGACGGCGCACCGCCGATCCTCACCTGGCGCCGATAATCGGACCGGTCCTCATTGTGGCGGCAGGCAATGGACCGGGTCGCCGCCAAATGCTATCCGCGTCCCATGTCCGACCTGTCCCTGACCATTCTTGCCGAGACCCCGAACGACGCGCAGGCGATCGAGCGTTTGCACGAGCGCACCTTCGGTCCCGGCCGCTTCGTGCTCAGCGCCTACCGGCTGCGCGAGCACGTCGATCATCTGTTGGACGTATCCTTTACGGCGCGGATCGGCACCCTGCTGGTCGGCTCGGTGCGCCAGTTGCCGGTCTGTATCGGCGATACGCCAGCGCTGCTGCTCGGGCCGCTCACCGTGGAGCCGCCGTTCCGCGACCGCGGCGTCGGCCGTGCGCTGCTCGATCGTGCGCTTGGCGATGCCAGGGCCAAGGGCCATAGCCTCGTGGTGCTGGTCGGCGACGAGGCCTATTACAAGCGCGTCGGGTTCAAGGCGATTCCGAAAGGGCAGGTCGATATGCCCGGTCCGGTCGATCGCGCACGGCTGCTGGTCTGCGAACTCGTGCCCGGCGCCTTCGAGGGCGTCTGCGGCATGGTGCGTCCGGACTGGACGTTCGCGCGGGACGCTTGACGGCATCGCGGGCGGCGTTCTTCGTCATTGCGAGGAGCAAAGCGACGAAGCAATCCAGAGCTTCGACGAAAGAACTGGATTGCTTCGCTTCGCTCGCAATGACGCTGGCGACGCGGTTCTGTCAAAACACGAATCGCTCTGGATTCCGGGTTCGTCGCTTCGCGACGCCCCGGAATGACGGCGTGTGATGACTTCAAAACTTCTGCGCGACGCCAAAATAGAATCCGCGGCGCGGGCCGTATTGCGGCGCGAACACGCCGATGCCCGAGCCGTCCCTGATCTGGTAGACGGTGTCGAACAGGTTGACGACATCGAACCGCAGGGTGGTTGGCTTGGTGGCGCTGACGATGTTGAAATCGTGCGACAGGCCGAGATTGACCTGGGTATAGGACGGCACGTGACTGCCGTTCGGCGTGCCGTCGGCGCCGTCGGCACGCAGGCCGCTGCCGAAGATAAAGGATGCGCTGAACTTCGTGCCGCGCCAGAGGTACGACGCACCGGCCGATGCCGTCCAGAGTTGGGCATGGTCGGTGTAGACCGAATGGTTCGCGATGTAGGCGAGGTCGGCCGCGTCGAACAAATACTGGTTCGAGACGACGTTGCGCGCGATCTGTTTACCCCAGGCGATGTTGCCGTAGGCGCGGAAATTGCCGTTGGTGTAGGTGCTCTTGAACTCGACGCCGGCATTCTCGGCGCTTTCGTAGTTGAAAGCCGTCAGCACATAAGCCGCACCGAACTGGCCATCGTCGAGCAGATCCTTTGCCTTCTTATAGTAGGCGTCGAGGCCGACCTCGAGGCCGGGAATGGCGTAGATCTTTTGCGTCACGCCGACATCGAACACGTGCGACCGCTCCGGCAGCACCGGATCGTTCGTCGTAACGGACGGCTGCTGCGTCGTATTCTGCACCAGCGCGAGATTGACCGGCGCCGCCAGCACCTGCTGTGGCGGGGTGAAGTTGCGCGCATAGCCGGCGTGGAAGGTGGTTCCCTCGAACGGTTTCCAGGTCAGACTGACGCGCGGGCTCAACTGGTTGGCGCTGATGTACTGCTCCATCTGGTCGAAGCGCAGCCCTGCATTCAGCGTCCACTGGCTGTTGATCTTCCATTCGTCCTGCAGATAGGTTCCGAACAGGTAACCGGTCTTGGCGCTGGAATCGAGTACGGTGAACGGCGCATCGAAGGGATTGCCGGCGCCGTCGAGCGGCAAAAGGGTCGAGGTATTGTTGACCAGCGAATTTTCCGCGCTGGCCGAGAATCCAAAGCGGAGCGTGTGAGCATAGCCGACGCGCCAGGCCGTATCTTCCTGAATGCCGTTGACGACGCTGCGGCGATAGATGTCGGAGGCGACGCCATTGAAGACGAGATCGCCGATCGGATCCGGCGTGAAATGCAACGTGCTCGTGCGGTTGAAATAGGAAATCTGGTAGTCGATGCCCTCGGCGGATTTCTGATAGGCGAGCACGTTGAACTGATTGAATTCGTGCTGCCGTTGGTCGAGCTTTGACGAATCGAAATTGGAGACGCCGTAGGCCGTGAAGGCCGGAGTCTGCCCGGGATTGTTCGGAATCTGGTAGCTGCCGTTCGAGACTCCGCTCATGAAGGTGAGGCGGCTGGTCGGATCGAGCACGGTCGAGAGATACAGAAAGCCCTTTTCCTGATCGGTATGGTCGTGGATGGCGCTTCTGTTCGGCGTGGGATTTTCCAGACCCAAATCGCTGCCGAAATAACGGCCGGAGACGAAATACTGGGTTTGCCCCGCGGTGCCGCCATATTCGACGCTCGGCGTAATGGTGCCGTGGCTGCCGCCGTAGACGCTGACGGTGCCGCTGTTGTTGAACGCGTCGTTCCGGGTCTGGATGTCGATCACCCCAGCGGTACGCAGCCCATATTGTGCCGGCAGCGCGCCCGTGAGCAGCGACATGTTGCCGATCAGCGCAGTATCGATGATCTGACCGAAGCCGCCGACGCCATCGGGCAGTGCGATACCGTTGATGCGGTATTGCAGGTTGCCGTGCTCGTTGCGGACGTGGAAGTCGCCGCTGGCGGCGGAATCCTGCGTCACGCCCGGAGCTTGCAGCAACACCTTGTCCAGCGTCGCGTTGGTGGCTTGCGGCAGCGCGGCGATGGCCTGCTGGTTGAGTCCATAGGATGTCGCGCCCGCGGGCGTGACGATATTGCTGCGCGCGGTATCGAGCGTGTTGTTGCTCGCAGCGAGCCGTTCGGCCGCGGTTGGCGGCGGAGCCTGCAGCTCCTGACGGTGCTGCTGGGTTGCAATGTGCCGCCTGGGCCGCTTCGGCTTTTGCGGCTGACGCGGCGCCGTCACCTTGATTTCAGGCAGCAGCGTCGAGCCACCGGCGGCAGGCGCATCCTGCGCCATGGCTATGGTGCCGAGCCCGCACCATAGCAGCGAGGCGGAAGACGACAGAAGAAACGTCCGTTTGATCGAGAAGGGCATTGGTCCAGTCCTGACACCGCCGCAGTCGCGTTCATCGCGATCGATAAATTTGGAGGGGCGGCCCGCCATTTGCAGCGAGTGATTCCGACATCGGTCCGCGTGGATCGCCGCGAATGCGGCCGATCCGGCGGATCGTCATGCAGTCGAGGTCAGGAAGCGGGAGGTGCGCGGGACTGGAAAAGCGCGCGCCGGGATTCGAGGTGATTGAACTCGGCGTCGGTGGTCAGATAGAGAAAGTGATACGCCTCGGGCAGCAGCAGGACCGGCGGCTCGGTGAACAGAACCGTGCCTGCGAGCGCCATGACCCCGCAGATCGCACAGTTGTCGCTGTCGGAGTGATGGCCTTGGGCCGGTTTGGCCGGGCCCGCCGCCGATGCCTTGGCCGTGGATGACTTGGCTGGCGTCTGCTGCGCGTCCGATTGTTCGCCGGCAGGGGGCGGAGAAGCGGTAGCCCCGGAGCCGTGAACCTGCACGAGGACGGGCGCGGCGAGCGCCACAGCTCCGTGATGGTGTCCGAACGCCAGCACAAACTGGATCGCAAGCGCGAGCAGCGCGAGTCGCGAGCCATGTTTGATGTTCGACCGGAACCACTTCATTGCAACGCAAGCCCCGCATCGCGAAGACCCGGGCTACCGGCGCCTCTCGATGTTATATTATAACATCGCCCGACCGAACCATGAATGTCAACCACGCTCTGCTGGGCAGACGGCGGCCTAACAATTGAGTGGAGAAGTGTGGGATCGCCGCCACGGTCGCCGGGCGCGACGGACCGATCAGCGTCCCTCGCGCAGCCATGTCGCGGCGAACGCGCCGAGCAGCAGCAACAATCCGATCAGTCCGGCAAACACCGGCAGTACGCCGACGCCACGGACCACGCTGGCATCGCGCATCCGCACGCCCATCCAGCCGTCGCCACGAAACACGCTCGAGGCATGAACCGGAACAATGCGCGGAATGTCAACGCCTGAACCGTCGGCGATCCGCCGGGCGTCGCCGCCGCTGGCCCGGGCGAGCGGCTTGAGTTCGTCGACGGTAGAGGTGACCTCGGAGAATTCCTTCGGATTGGCCGGCCCAACATTGACCAGCGCTTTCAGCGTGCCGTCGGTCGCCTGCCACAAGCCGAGTTCGTCGGCGGATAGCGTCGCCTTCCACAGGCCGGGTTCGCCTGCGCTGAGCGTCATCTCGCGGGTCTTGCCGGACGGCGAGGTCACGGTGACCGGCGCGACGCTGTCAGCCATGGTCTGGCGCTGCACCGTGAGCTCCTTGCCGTGGACTTCGAGCCGCAGCGCCTCTTCATCGAGCTCGGGCTGTTTCATCAGCCAGTGCGACATGCGCCGCAGCAAATCGAGATGCGGGCCGCCGCCCTCGTAGCCGCGCGCCCACAGCCAGATGTGGTCCGACAGCAGCAATGCGACGCGGCCCTCGCCGTAACGCGACAGCAACAGCAGCGGCTTTCCGTCGGCCCCCGTCATGAGCGGCGGTACGGACGCGTTGCGGGTGTCGACCTCGCGGAAGAAGCGGCTCCAGTGTGGCGGGTCGCTCGCCGAGCCTTCGAGCCCGCGCGTGACCGGATGACGTTTGCCGGCGTCGCTCAGTTGCGCATGGAACGGCTTCTCCGTGACGCCCACGGGTTCGGCCGGCAGCACCGTATCGAGCGGCGTGCGCCAGATGCTGGTAGTGGAGGCATAATCGGGACCGGCCGACACCAGCACCGCGCCGCCGCCGCGCACGTAACGCGCGATGTTGTCGAAATAGGCGATCGGCAATACGCCCTGACGCGCGTAGCGGTCGAAGATGATGAGCTGGAACTCATGGATTTTCTGCTGGAACAGCTCGCGGGTCGGAAACGCGATCAGCGACAGTTCGTTGATCGGCGTGCCGTCCTGCTTCTCCGGTGGGCGCAAAATCGTGAAATGCACCAGATCGACGCTGGGGTCGGATTTCAGCAGGTTGCGCCAGGTGCGCTCGCCGGAATGCGGCTCGCCCGATACCAGCAGCACCCGCAGCTTGTCGCGCACGCCGTCGATCGGCACCACGGCGCGATTGTTGACCGGCGTCAGTTCGTTCTCCAGCGGAGAGGCTTCGATCTCGACGATGTTCTGGCCGGCGTGCTTGATGCCGAC
>JBQCIZ010000467.1:0-5904 GCA_051953235.1 Nitrobacter sp.
CATCTTCTCGCGGTATTCCTTGGCCTGATCGACGAGATCGGCCGGAATGTCGACGTAGTCGAACTTCGCGCCGAGCGATTCATCGTTCCAGATGATGCCCTTCATGACGACGAGGTCGACGAGACCCTTGAAGTTGTTCTCAGCCCCGATCGGCAGCTGGATCGCGATCGGCTTGGCGCCGAGGCGATCGACGATGTCGGACAGGCACTTGAAGAAGTCGGCACCAGTCTTGTCCATCTTGTTGGCGAAGACGATGCGCGGAACCTTGTACTTGTCGCCCTGACGCCAGACCGTCTCGGTCTGCGGTTCGACACCCTGGTTGGAATCGAGAACGCACACCGCACCGTCGAGCACGCGCAGCGAACGCTCGACTTCAATGGTGAAGTCGACGTGGCCGGGGGTGTCGATGATGTTCAGCCGCTTGCCGTTCCAGAACGCGGTGGTGGCAGCCGAGGTGATCGTGATACCACGCTCCTGCTCCTGCTCCATCCAGTCCATCGTCGCGGCACCTTCGTGCACTTCGCCGATCTTGTGGCTCTTGCCGGTATAATAGAGAATCCGCTCGGTCGTGGTGGTCTTGCCGGCGTCGATGTGCGCCATGATACCGAAGTTGCGGTAGTTCTCGATGGCATGTTGGCGGGGCATGGGGTTCTTCCTTGATTTCCGTTACGTCGCCGTCACCAGCGATAGTGCGAGAAGGCACGGTTGGCTTCCGCCATCTTGTGCACGTCTTCCCGCTTCTTGACGGCGTTCCCCCGGTTGTTCGACGCGTCGAGCAGCTCCGCCGAGAGCCGCTCCGTCATGGTCTTCTCGTTGCGCCCCCGCGCAGCCGCGATGATCCAGCGGATGCCGAGCGCCTGACGGCGGGTCGAGCGCACTTCCACCGGAACCTGATAGGTCGCACCACCGACGCGACGCGACCGCACTTCGATCGTCGGCATCACGTTCTCGAGCGCCTGCTCGAACACCGGCAGCGGACCCTGCTTGGTCTTGGTCTCGATCATTTCGAGCGCACCGTAGACGATGCTTTCGGCGGCGGACTTCTTGCCGTCGTACATGATCGAGTTCATGAACTTGGTAATGATGATGTTTCCGAACTTCGGATCCGGAAGCACTTCACGCTTTTCAGCAGAATGGCGGCGAGACATCGTTTCTGCTCCCGATTACTTCGGACGCTTGGCGCCGTACTTCGAACGGCGCTGCTTGCGGTTCTTGACGCCCTGGGTATCGAGGACGCCGCGGAGGATGTGGTAGCGCACGCCCGGCAAGTCCTTGACGCGGCCGCCGCGGATCATGACCACGGAGTGTTCCTGAAGGTTGTGGCCCTCGCCCGGAATGTAGCCGATGACCTCGAAGCCGTTGGTGAGGCGCACCTTCGCGACCTTGCGCAGCGCCGAGTTCGGCTTCTTCGGCGTCGTCGTGTACACGCGCGTGCAAACGCCGCGCTTCTGCGGCGACTGCTGCAGCGCCGGCACCTTCTTACGCGCTTTCTGGATCTCGCGCGGCTTAGCGATCAGCTGGTTGATCGTCGGCATCGTTCGCCTTCACCCTTGTTCACGCGAAACCGGACCGGCTTCGCAAATTCGTTCGGAGCTGCCGCCCCACTCGCTCGTCCCGCGTGAAAAACAATTCACGCAAAACGAAATTGCGCCAACCGTTCATCGCTGAACGGGAAGCGCTTCGACGCCACAGAGGACCGCGATCAAAACCAGCCGAAATGAACCGGCCGATATCCACCGAGGTCATGCATCCGAAATCAATCTCGAGAGAACTCGCTCAAGAGAACGACTATCGTCCTGGCATTGCCTAGCTATAAGCGACAGCGTCTGAGCGACATTCGTCGAGGTTGGTGCCCGTTTCCATCAAACGTAATGGATCGGGTGATCCGTTCCGACGCGGGCGTAGCTCACCGCCTGCCGTTAAGTGCGCGGGTTGTATCCACCGCGAGTCGTCAAGTCAAGGCTAAAACATCGGTGGCAGAAGCACTTCTGACGGTTCGCTCGGTCGGACATTTATCCGGTTTTCACGCGCTCGAAAACCGGGACGCGCCGGCCTCCCGGTCAGCCGGATGCCTCTCGAAACAATGGATTTTTTTGCAGTGCAATGCCGCTTCTTCGAGGAGCTTTCTGTCCGGAGCGCGGCCCGGCGCCAGGACCGCGGGCCTGGAGCTCTCATGCCGCCGTTCGTCCGCTGCATAGCCGATGGCTTCATGTATCGTATTTTACCCGGGTAATTATAACCGGAAAATGCGGCCGCCGGCTATGCCGATTCGCCCCGTCCCTAAAAAGGCAGCGCGGTGGGGCGGCCGAACACGGAAATCGAAGATCGCCGCCTAATCGCATATAGCTGCAGGGATTTGACTGATGTGGACGGCAGCCAGCCAGAGCGCGGCAGCCTGCTCAACGCTGCTGTTCAAGGCCCCACATAGCGAACTTCCGAACCACCACACTAGTGGGGAGCGGCCAAACTGACCTTTTTGGCGGCCGGTGGCGCAGATAAGGCCCGAATCCGGTCGCGGAGGTTCCGGAGATGGAGATATCCCCGCTGCCGAGCCGCCTCGAGCCAAAATGTCAGCGAGCGGCCGGGCCCGACATCGACCAGCAAATCCGCCATTTGCCGACGCCCCGCCCAGAGCTGGGCCATGAAGCTGCCCTCGGCGGAGCAGGAATCGATCGCCTTGATACCGGCCGTGGAAAACAGCTCGTCCGTGATCTTGTCGATCAGCAGCGCACCCGGCGAGTATTTTGCGTAGTCCGGACAGAACGCCGTCTTCCAGGTATAGGCCGTCGTTCCGCAATACATCAGCACCTGCGCGGCGATCGCGCGGCCGTCGACCCGCAGCAGCGCGACCGATGCATTGTCGCTGTCCGCAAGGGCCGTCACCATCCCGCGGGCAAAGGCGGCGTCGGCCGGCTTGCAAAGCAGCGCCGTGCCGCGGGCTCCCTTCCAGCTCGCGGCCTCCAGCGTCAGGAACGTCTCGAGCGCCGCCCGCACATCCGGACCACGACTATTGACGATGTCGACCGCGCCGGCCGCGGACAGCCTGTTCCAGTCCTGCCGCAACTTCTTCCGCGTCGATCCCGACCGCTTCACGCCAAACTCCGGAGTCGCGAAAGGACGCGTTCCTTCGGACAACCGGAGTTGCGCACCGCCCTGCTCCGTCAGCGCGGTCACGAGCGACGCAAAACTCGGCGCCTCCGCATCGAGCGATTTCAGATTGATCACCTTGGGCAGCAGCGGACTTTGCCGGATCGCCGTCAGGAATGCGGGAACGACATCGCTGACGAAGGCCGGATCGATCACTGGACTTGCCAGGAACGCATAATTATAAGGCAGCGCCTCCAGCAGCGCCGGCCACAACGGCGAAATCTTGCGCACCTGAAGCGCCCAGATACCGACAAGCTTTTTCGCTCCGGCGCTCTCGTCCCAAGCCAGGAGAACCTTGATGCGCGCGAAGCCGGTGTTGTCGGCCACCGCCAACGCCGCCGGATTCATGAAGACATTGGCCGACGCCCGCCGGACCAGGTCGTCCCACGCCGCCTTCAGGTCCCGTGTTGGTGAACAAATATTTACTGAAATCATCAGACGCCTTGGATCATCCGGGCGATCCGTTCAGCGGGCGATATTGTTCCCGCCGCATTGCTTTTCGGTTAAGTCGCGTCGTGGCTGTCCGGGCCCAATCGCTTGATCTCTTTCAAGGTTTATTTGCCTTTTGCGGCGCAATGATAGAGCCGCGGAACAAGGGCAACTCATGCGGTACACCGACATTGCAATCGTTGGCGGCGGCCTCGCCGGCTCGACCGTGGCTGCGATGCTCGGCCATGCCGGCATTTCTGCGATCCTGATCGATCCGCACACGATATATCCACCCGAGCTGCGCTGCGAAAAGCTCGGCGGCACGCAAATTCCGAGATTGCGCAAGACAGGACTCGCGGACGAAATCCTGCGCGCGACAACCGTCGACGGCGAAGTCTGGGAAGCGCGGTTCGGTTATGTCGTCGCGAAGAAACCCAGCGACCAGCATGGCGTGATGTACGACACCCTCGTCAACACCATGCGTGCGCAAATCCCCTCCGGCGTGGAGATCCTGCACACCAAGGTGATCGAAGTCGCCACGAGCGACGAACGACAGCGCGTCGTGCTCGCGGATGGTGAGGAAATTTCGGCGCGCCTGATCGTCCTGGCGAACGGGCCGAGTGTCGGCCTGCGCCATATGCTCGGCCTCGAACGGCGCGTCATCAGCGAATGCCATTCCGTGACGCTCGGATTCGATGTCGCGCCGGTCGATCGTCCCGCGCTGCCCTTCCCGGCCCTGACCTACTGGCCGAAACGCACTGCCGAGCGAATGGCCTATCTCTCGATGTTTCCGATCGGCAATACCATGCGGGCCAACATGATGGTCTATCGCCCGATGGACGACATCTGGTTTCGCGAAATCCGGAAAAATCCAGAAGCCACCCTGCGCGCGATGATGCCCCGGCTCGATCGCATGGCGGGCGACTTCAAGGTCGTCGGACCGATTAGGATTCGGCCGGCAGATTTGTATGTCACGGAAAACCACCGGCAGGCCGGTGTCGTTCTGGTCGGCGACGCGTTCGCGACGTCGTGCCCAGCCGCAGGGACTGGCACCGACAAGGTGTTCACCGACGTCGAGCGTCTCTGCAACATCCACATCCCGAACTGGCTCGCGAGCGAAGGCATGGGCCGCGCGAAAATCGAGATGTTCTATGACGATCCCGTCAAGGTCGAGTGCGACGCCTGGTCGACTGCGAAAGCCTGGTATCTTCGGTCACTGTCGATCGACAACGGTTTGACCTGGCGGACACGCCGATGGATACGATTCATCGTGCGCCTGTTTCAAGGCCTGACACAATCCGCGAATAAATCCGGCGGGCGAACATCCGCGGCGCGGCCGCCTGCAGGCGGAAAGCGGGCGTAAGCGACCGGTGAATCCGGCGTGCGACGATTTGCAAAAGCGTCAGCGCACGAACTTCACCCCAAGCGTCTTTCCACGGCGCCAGATCACCTGGCATTGATGCCCGGACCTCGCATCGCGCGAAAACGCCAGCCTGAAACCCGCCGCCGCCGTGCGCGGATCATCGATTTCGATCTTGGCGCCCGTGGCCGACAGATCGAGAACGGTACATGGCCGCGTGGCAAAGCCGCCGTCCAGCGTGATCCAGCCGGATTGCCGAACCGACTTGCGGATATCCCGCTTCTTTTTCGCTGCGATCATGATCGTGAACTCGAGCGCCTACGCGCGATCCGGTGGCGGGCCTTACGACCGATTGCCGTTCGGGACTGGAGCGGATGGCAGGAATCGAACCTGCTCCTTCAGTTTGGAAACTGCTGCTCGGCCACCGAGCTTCACCCGCGAGAGCTAACCTAGCACTCTCGCCTCGGTGAACGAATAACGTCCCGGTGAAGCAGCATCTTCATTAAACTTGATGTTAATTTTCCCTCACTCCAACCGCAGACTCGCACGTCAGATCAGAATGACGGCCGTCAATCGTCGTCATCCTCGTCGTCATCATCATCGTGCATGTGGCCCTGGTCGTCCCACAATTTGCGGTAGACACCATCGGCCTTCATCAACTCGGCATGCGAGCCGCGCTCGATCGCCTGCCCGCCGCTGATGACGATGATCTCGTCCATCTCCACGACCGACGTCAGGCGATGGGTCGAGAAGATCATGGTGCGTCCCCTCGCCACCTTCAAGAGCGTGCGGTTGATCGCCGCTTCGGTGGTCTGATCCAGCGCGGACGTTGCCTCGTCCAGCAGCAGGACCGAGGGATCGCGAACGATCGCACGGGCAATCGCCATGCGCTGGCGCTGACCGCCCGACAAGGTATCGCCGCGCTCGCCGACGATCGTGTCGTAGCGCTGCGGCAGGCTCATGATGAA
>JBQCIZ010000468.1:0-2890 GCA_051953235.1 Nitrobacter sp.
GCGCGTGGTGATCTGCGGCGCCACCACGAATCACTGCGTGGAGACCACGACGCGGATGGCGGGCAATCTGGGCTTCGACGCGCGTCTTGTCCGCGACGCCACATGGACGTTCGATCGCACAGGCCCCGATGGCGACGTGCATATAGCCGAAGCCATCCATGCGATGACGCTGGCGAATCTCAATGGCGAGTTCGCAACGATCGTCACGGCGGCCGAGGCGATCGCGGCTTTGCAGGGCGCGTGACGCGCTCCGCCCCATGCGTATTTTGTCGCTATTTCCCGGTTTCCTCTTCACGGCAAAACGCTTTATGGTGCCCGTCGATCGTCACCCCAAGGTGAAGTAATAACCATTCAATATCAAAGGCTTGGCCGCGTGCGCCGCCTTTGGAGGCCGGCTTGACGCACTATCTTTCGACCCGGGGCGAGGCCCCGAAACTCGGGTTCTGCGACGTGATGCTGACCGGGCTCGCCCGCGACGGCGGGCTCTACGTGCCCGAGGTCTGGCCGCAGTTCTCGTCCGAGACCATCGCGGGCTTCTTCGGCCGGCCGTATTGGGAAGTCGCAGTCGAGGTCATCAAGCCGTTCGTTGCAGGCGACATTTCAGATGCAGATCTCGGCCGCATGGCCAACGAAGCCTATGCGACGTTCCGGCATCCGGCCGTGGTGCCGCTCGATCAGATCGGGCCCAACCAGTTCGTGCTCGAGCTGTTTCATGGTCCGACGCTCGCCTTCAAGGACGTCGCGATGCAGTTGCTGTCGCGGCTGATGGATCATGTGCTGGCGCAACGCGGCCAGCGCACCACCATCGTGGTCGCGACCTCGGGCGATACCGGGGGCGCCGCGGTCGACGCGTTCGCCAACCGCGACAATGTCGATCTGATCGTGCTGTTTCCGGACGGCCGCATCTCCGACGTACAGCGGCGCATGATGACGACGACGGGCGCGTCCAACGTGCATGCGCTCGCGGTCAAGGGTACCTTCGACGACTGCCAGGCGATCGTGAAGGGGCTGTTCAACAATCACCGCTTCCGTGACGAGGTTTCGCTGTCCGGCGTCAACTCGATCAACTGGGCACGGATCGTCGCCCAGGTCGTGTACTACTTCACCTCGGCGGTCGCGCTCGGCGCGCCGGACCGCAAGGTCGATTTCACCGTCCCGACCGGCAACTTCGGCGACATCTTTGCAGGTTACGTCGCCAAGAAAATGGGTCTGCCGGTGCGCTGCCTGCGCATCGCCGCCAACGTCAACGACATCCTGGCGCGCACGCTGAAGACCGGCATCTACGAGGTGCGCGAGGTTCACGCCACGACTTCGCCATCGATGGATATCCAGGTGTCGTCGAACTTCGAGCGCCTGCTGTTCGAGGCGACGGGCCGCGATGCGGCGCGGGTGCGCGCGCTGATGGCGTCGCTGCAGCAGTCCGGCCGCTTCGTGCTGCCGGACCCGGTGCTGGCCGCGATCCGCAGCGACTTCGATGCCGGACGCGCCGACGAGACCGAGACCGCCGCCGCGATCCGCACGGCATGGCGCGAGGCGGGGGATCTCGTCGATCCCCACACCGCCGTTGCGCTGGCAGTCGCCGATCGCGACACCTCCGATTCCCGCATTCCAAATATCGTGCTGTCCACGGCGCATGCGGCGAAATTCCCCGATGCGGTCGAGGCTGCCTGCGGTATGCGGCCACAACTGCCGCCGTGGCTCGATGGATTGATGACACGGCCCGAGCAGATCACGGTCGTGAACAACGATCAGGCTGAAATCGAACGGTTCGTGCTGTCGGTCAGCCGCGCCGCCAAGCACGGAGTTGCCGGATGAGTGTTGATGTCACCAAGCTGCCGTCCGGCCTCACGGTTGTGACCGATACCATGCCGCATCTGGAGACGGCGGCGCTCGGTGTCTGGACCGGCGTCGGCGGCCGCGACGAGAAGCCGAACGAGCATGGCATCTCGCATCTGCTCGAACATATGGCGTTCAAGGGAACCACCACGCGCACCGCGCGTGAGATCGCCGAGGAAATCGAGGCGGTCGGCGGCGATCTCAACGCCGCCACCAGCGTCGAGACCACGGCCTACTATGCGCGGGTGATGAAGGCGGACGTTCCGCTCGCACTCGATGTGCTGAGCGACATCCTGTCCAATCCGAGTTTTGCCGCCGAAGAGCTCGAACGCGAGAAGAGCGTGATCGAGCAGGAGATCGGCGCGGCGCAGGACACGCCCGACGACGTCGTGTTCGAGCACCTCAACGAGCTCTGCTATCCCGACCAGCCGATGGGCCGCTCGCTGCTCGGCACGCCGAAGACGCTGAAACGATTCAACAGCGACATGCTGCACGGCTATCTCTCGACGCATTATCGCGGACCCGACATGGTGGTGGCTGCGGCCGGCGCGGTCGATCACAAGGCCGTTGTCGCCGAGGTCGAACGCCGCTTCGCGCGCCTCGATGCGACGCCAGCGCCGAAGCCGCAATCCGCGGCGTTCGGCAAGGGCGGCAGCAGGGTGGTGCATCGCGATCTCGAGCAGGCGCACCTGACGCTGGCGCTCGAAGGCGTGCCGCAAACCGACCGGTCGCTGTTCTCGCTGCAGGTCTTCACCAACATCCTCGGCGGCGGCATGTCCTCGCGGCTGTTCCAGGAGGTCCGCGAGAAGCGCGGCCTATGCTATGCGATCTACACTTTCCACGCGCCCTATGCCGACACCGGCTTCTTCGGGCTCTACACCGGCACCGATCCGAGCGACGCGCCGGAAATGATGGAAGTGATCGTCGACGTCATCAACGAAGCCGTAGAGACGCTGACCGAAGCCGAAATCGCGCGCGCCAAGGCGCAGATGAAGGCCGGTCTGCTGATGGCGCTGGAGAGCTGCAGCGCCCGGGTCGAACAGCTCGCGCGCCA
>JBQCIZ010000469.1:0-8087 GCA_051953235.1 Nitrobacter sp.
CGCGAAGGGCGAGACCTTCTACGGCCGCGTTGCGCCGAAGAAGGCGGCGGCGTGACTTACTTCCCCTCGCCCCTTGTGGGAGAGGGTGCCCGAGTGGAACGAGGGCGGGTGAGGGGTGCGTTTTATGTTTGACCCCTCACCCGGCTCGAACTCGCTCCGCTTTCTCGCCACCCTCTCCCACAAGGGGAGAGGGGAAGAAACAAGCTACGCCGCCTTCAGCAGGCCTTCCTTGGTGAGCGCTTCTTGCACCTTCGGCCGCGCCTCGACGCGTGCCTTGAACGCCATCAGGTTTTTCAGGGCGAACAGGTCCATGCCGGTGCGGTCCGCCCATTTCAGCATCACGAACAGGTAGCCGTCGGCCACCGTGAACTGCTTGCCCATCAGATAATCGTGACCGGCAAGCTGGCTGTCGAGATACTTGAACTTGCCCATCAGCCGGTCCTTGAAGAAGCCTTTGGTCTCGTCGGTGAGGGCGGGCTGGAACAGCGGGCTGAAATTCTTGTGCAGTTCGGTGGTGATGAAGTTGAGCCATTCCTGCAGGCGGTAGCGCTCGACGCTGCCGTGGGCGGGCGCGAGGTTCTTGCCGGAAGCCTTGTCCGCGATCATCTGCACGATGACCGGGCCTTCGGTGAGCAATTCGCCATTGTCGAGGCCGAGTGCCGGGACTTGGCCCTTGGGATTGATCTTGAGGTAGTCGTCGCCGTTCTCCAGTTTCTTGGCGCGGACGTCGACCTTCACCAGATCGTAGGGGAGGCCGGCTTCCAGAAGCGCGATATGGGGAGACAACGAACAGGCTCCGGGCGAATAGTAGAGCTTCATGGGGCAACTCCTCCTGTGGGATCATTGGTTTGGGGCGATTAATGACTAAATGCACCTGCATGAAAGAGTCAAGATTGATGCAGATGCATTTAGTGCGGTACACTCCCGCCGGGACATGATCTATGGGCGCTGCCATGAAACGCAAACCGTCGACGGAGGCGACTGCCGCCTGGATCCGCCTGATGCGGGTGCAGAGCCGGGTTCTCGATGCTGTGGAACACGATTTGAAGAAGGCCGGCTTTCCGCCGCTGGCCTGGTATGACGCGCTGTTCGAGCTGTCGCGTGCGCCATCGGGCGAACTGCGGCCGGTCGAACTGGAAAAGCAGATGCTGTTGCCGCAGTATTCGACCTCGCGCCTGATCGATCGTCTCGTCGACGAGGGACTGGCGGCGCGCCGCGAATGCAAGGTCGACAAGCGCGGCCAGTTCGTCGAGATCACGGACGGCGGCCGCGAACTGCAGAAAAAGATGTGGCAGGCTTATTCGGCGGCGATCGAAAAGCATGTCGGCTCCAAGCTATCCGATGCCGATGCGGTCAAATTGTGCGGATTGCTTGACCGCCTCGGCTGCGCCTGCAGCGAGGCCCAGGGGCTTGCCGTCCGGGACGTCGCGTCTGCGCGATGATATCCCTTCCACCTTTCGCGACTGCGGGTCTTGCGATCCGCAGTCCTTCCCGACACCGCGTGCGTTCGATCGAAACGCCAGATATCCAGGTTTTCCATGGCGCGTGACCAGATCGATATGACGCCGCTGCAATCGCGCGACGAACTCGTTGCGTGGCTCGAAGCCGGCGTGAAGCCCGCGTCCGAATTCCGGATCGGGACCGAGCACGAAAAGACACCGTTCACCCTCGAAGGCCATCACCCGGTGCCGTACGAAGGACCGCGCGGCATCGGCGCGCTGCTGGAAGGCATGAAGCTGCTGCTCGGCTGGGAGCCGATCATGGAGCGTGGCAATATCATCGGGCTCTATGATGTCACCGGCGGCGGTGCGATCTCGCTCGAGCCGGGCGGTCAGTTCGAATTGTCGGGCGCGCCGGTCGAGACCGTGCATCAGACGCAGTCCGAATTGATGGCGCATCTCGCGCAGGTCAAGGAAATCGCCGCGCCGCTCGGCATCGGATTTCTGGGCCTCGGCATGACGCCATCGTGGATGCGGGCGCAGATCCCGGTGATGCCGAAGGGCCGCTATAAGATCATGACCAGCTACATGCCGAAGGTCGGCCGGTACGGCCTCGACATGATGTACCGGACCTGCACGGTGCAGACCAATCTCGACTTCTCGTCCGAAGCCGACATGGTCAAGAAGCTGCGGGTCTCGGTGGCGCTGCAACCGGTCGCGACGGCCTTGTTCGCCAATTCGCCGTTCACCGAAGGCAAGCCCAACGGCTTCCTCTCGTTCCGCTCCGAGATCTGGCGCGACACCGACAATGCGCGCGCCGGCATGATACCCTGGGCGTTCGAGGACGGCATGGGATTCGAGCGCTGGGTCGACTATGCGCTCGATGTGCCGATGTATTTCGTCAAGCGCGGCGAAGACTATCTCGACGTGTCCGGTTCATCGTTCCGCGATTTCTTCGCCGGCAAGAATCCGAAAATGCCCGGCGAGCGTCCGACCCTGTCGGACTGGGCCAATCACCTCTCCACAATTTTCCCCGAGGTACGGCTGAAGCGTTATCTCGAAATGCGCGGCGCCGACGGCGTGCCGTGGGGACGGCTGCCGGCGTTGCCCGCGTTCTGGGTCGGACTGCTGTACGACAACGTCTCCCTCGACGCCGCATGGGATATCGTCAAGCACTGGACCGCGTCCGAGCGGCAGGCGTTGCGCGACGACGTGCCGCGCATGGGCTTCAAGGCCCGGATCAAGGATCGTTACCTGTTCGAGATCGCGAAGGAGTGTCTGGTGCTCGCGCATGCGGGTCTGCGCCGGCGCGGTCATGTCGATCATCTCGGCCGCGACGAGTCGCGGCATCTCGAGCCGCTCGACCGGATTCTGGATTGCGGTCACTCTCCCGCCGAGGAGATGCTGGAGAAATTCAACGGCGCATGGCGAGGTTCGGTGGAACCGGCCTACAGCGAATACGCTTTCTAGATCAACGGCTTTTGATGCGAGATCGGGCTCGCGGGCGCGCCGTTCATCCGCCGTACATCAAGATGGCGATTTAATGTAAGCGCGGCCCTGTCCCATCGTTTTTTAGTTTTTGTTCTCGCGGCATGCGCTGAAAGTTTCCATATTGAAAGTCTGCCTGATCCTGCTGACCGTGTTGCTGACGATGGCCGTTCCGGCTGCGATGCCCGCGCACGCCCAGACGAATTTCGATCGGCCCGGCGCCGACTATCTCCACACGCCGCTGAAATCCGGCGACCCCGCCGATTGCGCGCTGGCCTGTGAACGCGACCGCCGCTGCCGCGCCTGGAGCTTCAACTATCCCAACGAGCGGTCGGAAACGGCGGTGTGCTGGCTCAAGAACGCGGTGCCGCCGCGATTCCCGAATTTGTGCTGTGTCTCCGGCGTGCGCGGCGCAGGCGTGATCGAACGCCGCACCGGACCGATCGAGCATTCGACCGATCGCTCCGGCGGCGACTACCGCAGTTTCGAACTCAAGAAAGAAGACAAGGCTGCGGGAGACGAGGCATGCCACCGCGCCTGCGAGGCCGACAACAAGTGCCGGGCCTGGACCTATGCAAGGTCGGGCTACGCCGGCAAGGCCGCGCGATGCTTTCTCAAGAAAGAGATCAAGCCGCCGCGCCGACGACCCGGGTTCACGTCCGGTGTCGTGCGATAGAGGCGGCGGTCAGGTTGCCGGAGCGGCCGGCAGCACGGTCAGTTCCGGCCACAGCATTTTCCACCGCGCCGCCTTCGTCACGTAGTTCTCGGCGGAGAAATTGGGCCCGGGATTGGGCCGGACAGTCATTCCGGCGATGTCGCCGAAGCCGTACGGCGCATAGACGTTGTGGCCCGCGGCGCAACGCTGAAGCCCGACCTGCGTGTTTCGCGTCAGAAAGCGGTCGATGCCTTCGGTCGCGCACCGTAACGGCGGGTAGGGCAGGCCGTGTTTGTCCGGATACCAGAGATGGACGCGCGCCTGATTGCGCACCTCGATGGCCGCATCGAGCCGCGCCAGTCTGCGCTGTACATCGCGGATGATGGCGTCCTCCGCTTCCCATGACGTATCGGGATCGAAATAGAAGACGTCGTAGTCATTGATGCCGTAATCCGCTGTGCGACCGGTCAGTTCATTCCAGACCGTCTGCACCAGGCAGCCGGATACGAGCCACGCATCGGGCAGCCCGATATCGAACAGCTCCGCAACGACTGCCTCATTGACCGGATTGCGCAGTGCGGCGGCGATGAATTCGTCTGACGTCATGACGGTCGATCTGACCGGATTCGCGCCGCACGGCAAACCGGTTTGCTGCAGGCCGGACAATGCGAACGCTCAGTCCGCGCCGAATGCCTTCAACGCAGCTTTGGAAGCCAGCGTACGCCACTGCCGCAGCATCAGCGGCTCGACGATGGCGCGTGACGCCTTCGACAGGCGAATCAGCACCATCGGATAATCGCGGTAGTGGTCGGTGAGGTAAAACACCTTCGGCCGGCTTTCGATCAGCATGTCGCGTTCGTCCTGCGGCACGCCAGGCATGACGAGGCTGTCGCCGTCCTCCTTCAGACGCACCAGCATCTTCTTGCGCACCTTGAGAGCGGGTGTGCCGTAGGAGGTGCCGTCCTCGACTTCGGGCCAGCGCAACGCGACGGCCCTGACATCGTCGAAGGTCACGGCACGAGACCCTAGTGCACCGCCGTGAAGAAGCGGGCGAGGCGGAAGCCCGAGAGCCAGGTCCAGACCGGCTGGCTGCGGATACCCATATCCCAGGAGCCGACGATGGCATCGACCCGGCCGACCAGATTGTCGGTCGGGAGCAGGCCGACGCCACCCTGACGGACCGGCACGCGGCTGTCGGCGGAGTTGTCGCGGTTGTCGCCCATCACGAACAGATGGCCCGGCGGCACCGTCACTTCGGGCGTATTGTCGAGCCGGCCATTGTCGTGGATTTTGAAGATCGTGTGCGAGACGCCGCCCGGCAGCGTCTCCACAAAGCGGTGTGCCGGTTCGCCGGAGCCGTTGTCGTCCTCGGCCTCGCCGATACCGTCGGCCTTCAATGCGGCCGGCTGTCCGTTGATCCAGACCTGGCCGTCGCGCATCTGGATATGGTCGCCGGGCAGGCCGATAACGCGCTTGACCCAGACCTGCGACGTATCGCCCGGCCAGCGGAACACCACGACATCGCCGCGCTTCGGCAGTTCGCCGAAGATGCGCTTGGTGTCGGGAATGGAGACATGGATCGGCAGAGAGGCGGCGCTGTAGCCATAGGGAAATTTCGACGCCACAAGCGCGTCGCCGATCAGAAGCGTCGGCTCCATCGAGGCCGACGGCACATAGAACGGTTCGGCAATTGCACCCTTGGCGGCCAGCACCACGAGCACGATCGCTGCGATCTGGCCGAGCTGTCCGCCCCAGCGCCGGAGTGTCGAGGGTGTGGACGTGGACGTTTCGGTGCTCATCCGCCTGTTCCTCCGACCGTGATCCGGTCCATTCGCAATGTTGGTTGACCGACGCCGACCGGCACGCCTTGGCCGTTCTTGCCGCAGGTGCCGATGCCGTCGTCGAGCGCGACGTCGTTGCCGATCATGGTGATGCGATGCAGGTCGGTCGGACCGTTGCCGATCAGCATGGCGCCTTTCAGCGGCGCGCCGATCTTGCCGTTCTCTATTTTGTAGGCCTCGGTGCACTGAAATACATATTTACCCGAGGTGATGTCGACCTGGCCGCCGCCGAAATTCGCGGCGAAAATTCCGTTCTTCACCGACGCGAGAATCTCGGCCGGGTCGCGGTCGCCCGCAGGCATGTAGGTGTTGGTCATGCGCGGCATCGGGACATGCGCATAGTCCTGACGGCGGCCGTTGCCGGTGGGTTTCATTCCCATCAGCCGGGCGTTCTGCCGGTCCTGCATGTAGCCGACCAGGATGCCGTCCTCGATCAGCACGGTGCGGTTGGTCGGTGTGCCCTCGTCATCAATTGAAAGTGAACCGCGCCGCGCCGAGATGGTGCCGTCGTCGACCACCGTGACGCCCTTGGCGGCGACCTGCTGGCCCATCAGGCCGGCGAAAGCCGAGGTCTTTTTGCGGTTGAAATCGCCCTCGAGGCCGTGCCCGACGGCCTCATGCAGCATCACGCCGGGCCAGCCGGGGCCGAGCACCACGTCCATCTCGCCGGCGGGTGCGGGGATCGATTCGAGATTGACCATGGCTTCGCGGATGGCGCCGTCGGCGGCGTCGCGCCACGCCTTGGTCTCGATGAAGCGGGCGTAGCCCTCGCGGCCGCCATATCCCTTGCTGCCGGTCTCCTGCCGGTCGCCCTGGCCGGCGACGACGGAAATGTTCACTCGCACCAGCGGGCGGATATCCCGATAGCTTTCGCCGTCCGGCCGCATGATTTCGACGACCTGCCAGGAGGCGCCGAGGCTGACGGACACCTGCCGGACCCGGGGGTCCTTGTCGCGCACATAGGCGTCGATTTCGGCCAGCAGCTTGACCTTGGTCTCGAAACCGAGGCCGTCGAGCGGATTGTCGTCGCCATAAAGGCGGACGTTGGTGTGGGTGGGGGCGGCGGCGAACGTCCCCTGATAGCCGCCGCGCACCGCACCGACAGCGTCGGCGGCGCGGATCAGGGCCGGGAGCGACACATCGGACGAATGCGCATACCCCACCGCGTCATCCTTGACCGCGCGAAGCCCGAATCCCTGCGAGGTATCGTAGGTGGCCTGCTTGAGCCGGCCATTGTCGAACATCAGCGCTTCGGTCTGGCTGTATTCCAGAAACAATTCGCCATCGTCAGCGCCGGCGAGGCCGCGTGCCACTTCGCTGCGTACGGAATCGCGGTCGAGATTGGCCCGGTCGAGCAGGGAGGTGGTGGCAGGACTGGTCATGCGAACTCCGTATTCAACCCGGATATGCGGCCGTTCCGTGTCTTTCGGCGCGGTGAATGCTCAAGATAGGCATGATTGCCGGGAAAAGGGAGGTTCTTACCGAATCTTCATCCGTCGGGAGCGGATGCGCCGGTTACGGCAGTTTGTCGTAGCCTTCTCCGAGCCCGTTCAGGCTGAGGGGGAAGCCGATACCTTCTTCCGGCGTCTCGAAGATAATGAAGGTCGCCGTCTTGGCGCTGCGCAACTGTCCGAGCAGTTTGTCGTCGAGTACGACCTCGGCCACGCAGCCATTGGGCAGGCAACGGACAAATCCGGCGCGCCCGACATCCACATTGTCGAGTTTCAGGCCGAGGCCCGAGGGCAGCAGCACCCCGAGCGGCGCCACCACCCGCATCAGGCGGCTCTTCTGGTCGGCCGTCTTGAGTACGATCACGGTCAGGCCGGCGTTGGAGCGGTCCTCCGCCACCACGCTCTGGATCAGGGCGCATTGCTCCGCCTTGGCGCCGGGCGGCGTGTCGCAGCGGATTTGCCAGTCGCCATGGACCGATTTGACTGCACCCTGGGCGCTGGCGGCGCCGGCGAAGCCCATGACCAGGAGCGCAGCCATCCAACTCATCATCAGCAGCCGGGCCGTCAAAGGCGCCGCAAACCTGATTTTGCGGCCTGTTGTGGGTCCCATGTGCTGTTTCGAAGGCCCCATCCGGGTCGATCCTTGCTCTTGCGTGCGATGTTTCCGGCTATGCCGGTTCGGACATTGGCCTGATGGGCAATGACGGCGCCTTGAAGGCGATCCGGCTCCCCGGCGAGGCCTGAACCGGCAGCCGAATCAGGTTCCTGTGAAGCAGCCCGCCTGTGCCTACATCGGACAATCCACCTGTCAAGCGCCGTCCGGCGGCGAGGCCGGCGTTTGCGCCTGATTTGTCAGGAAAATGTGAGGCCTGAGCCGCCGCTGTGAAAGCATCGCTCCACTCCTTACTACTGCATTGCGAGGGGCGTCGAATTATGGTTTGAGAGGCTGGATTTCGACGCGTTCTAACGATCAGGCCCGGGGGCTTCCGAGGCAGTTGTGGGGCGTGATGTCGACTAGCAGCTTTCGCCGCCCGGCGGGAATGCTTAGGGATTTTATCACAAGGAGCGCGAGCGGCATGAAGATGTCGATGGGCCAGATTGGCCGCCGGTTGCTGGGGTTAGCGGTTTTTGGTGCGGCAGTCCTCACCGGAGGAGCCGCGTTCGCCGAAATGGGACAGCCGGCAGAGTGGGAATACAAGCTGCAAGGCTCGGC